>DATEXR010000197.1 GCA_035256765.1 Candidatus Deferrimicrobiaceae bacterium
CCGAGGGAACCAGCCGCACGCCGGACAGGAGACTTCCCACCGGGGTCCCCGTCGCGGAAAAAGCCGCGAAGGAAAGCGTCTCCCCGTATTGGACATGGTCGAGGAAAAGGACCATGTCCGGGCTGCCGGTCAACAGGTGCACACGGTCGACGGAGAAGGTCACGGTGGCCGACTCGATGAACGCTCCCGGCGGGATCCCGTCGAGGGGGAACGAGAGGAATCCCCGGTGCTCGGGGCGGGGAGGAGGGACAAAAGGATCGAATCCGCAATCGATGACCGCCGCTGTCGTGACGACACCGTCCTGGCGCACGTCGCCGTCCGTCGCGGGATCGCTCCCGACGTCCGCGGAGACGGGGGGAAGGCCGTCGCCGCCCACGACGGAAAGAGAAAAGGAGAAGTCGCACCCCGGGCAAAGAAGCAGGATCCACAGCGCGGCGGCGGCAAACGGTCGCATCGCGTAACTCTTCCCTTGTGGCGGCAGCTTGTATGATAATTATCGTACCATGCCGGTAAGTACGGAAAAGGGATGACGTCTTTGCCGCTCGAGTTCGACGACGATCCGGGGGGTCGTCCCCGGACCAAGGGGCTTCTCCTGGCAGGGACGCTTTTCCTCTGCTTTCTTCTGGGAACGGGGGTCGGTCTTGTCATCCTGGCGAAGTTCTCATCGTTCCCTTCCCTGGAGTCCGTGCAGCAATACCGGCCGAGCATCTCCTCCAAGATCTACGACCGCTACAACCAGTTAGTGGGGGAAATCTACCTCGAGAAGAGAACCCTCGTCCCCTACCGGCAGATCCCCCGCTACGTCGTGGAGGCCTTCGTCGCGGCGGAGGACGCCAACTTCTTCCAGCACCGGGGAGTCGATCTCACCGCGATCGCCCGCGCCGCCGTCAAGGATCTCCTGGGGGGGAGCTTCGCCCAGGGAGGAAGCACCATCACCCAGCAAACGGTGAAAAACCTCTTCCTCACCCACGAAAAGAGCATCAGCCGGAAACTGAAGGAACTCATCCTCGCCTACCGCATGGAGCGGAAGATGAGCAAGGAGGAGATCCTCTACCTGTACCTGAACCAGATCTACCTCGGGGAGGGCACATACGGGGTGGAGGCGGCAGCGCGGACCTATTTCGGGAAGGGGGTGGGTGAACTCGGCGTGGCGGAGGGGGCGATGCTCGCCGCCCTTCCCAAGGCACCCACCCGCTATTCCCCGAGGACCAACCCCGACCTCGCGAAGGGCCGGCAGCGCTACGTCCTCCGGAGGATGGTCGAGGCGGGGTTCCTCACGCAGGCGGAGGCCGACAAGGCATATGCGGCCAGGATCGTCCTCGCCCCCCCTTCCACCTTCCGGTCGAAGGCGGCCTACTTTCTCGAACAGGTCCGCTTGTATCTCATGGAAAAATACGGGGCGGAGTCCCTCTACCAGGAAGGGCTGCGCATCTACACGACGATCGACACGCGCCTCCAGCAGATGGCCCACGCGGCTCTGATCGAGGGGATCAAGACCACGGAGGAGCGGAACAAGTACGAGGGACTTCAGGGGGCGGTCGTAGCCCTCGACCCGCACACGGGGGCGATCCTCGCCATGGTGGGGGGGACCGATTTCGCGCAGTCGCAGTTCAACCGCGCGCTCCAGGCGAGAAGACAGCCGGGGTCGGCCTTCAAGCCCTTCGTATACACCGCTGCGCTCTCCGCCGGGAGAACCGTCGTATCCATGACGGACGACTCCCCCATCGAGTTCGACCGGAACGAGAAGGAACTCTGGAAGCCGAGAAATTACGACGGGACATTCCTGGGGCCGATCCCGCTCATCGAGGCCCTCGCCAAGTCCCGCAACCTGGCGACGATCCGGCTCCTCAACGATGTGGGCGTCGCGTCGGTCCTTCGCACGGCGAAGACGATGGGCATCGAATCCCCGATCGAGCGGAACCTTTCCATCGCCCTGGGGTCCTCGGGGGTGACCCTGCTGGAGATGTGCACCGCGTACGCGACGTTCGCCAACGGAGGACTGAGGCCCGCGCCGTTTTTCCTGCGTGAGGTGAGGGACTCCCGCGGGGAGGTCCTGGAGAGAACGACCCCGGAAGCCGAACAGGCGATCTCCCCCGAAACGGCCTACCTCATGGTCCGCATGATGCAGGAGGTGATCCAGAGCGGGACGGGGAAGGCCGCGAGAGGACTCGGACACTTCCTCGCCGGAAAGACCGGAACGACGAACGAAAATACCGATGCGTGGTTCATCGGGTTCTCGCCCGACCTCGTGGCGGGGATATGGGTCGGGTTCGACACGCCGCGCCCCCTGGGCGACCGGGAGTCGGCGGCCGCCGTGGCGCTGCCCATCTGGATCCGATTCATGGGGCGGGCCCTGCCCCTCTTTCCCAACCGGGACTTCCCCGTGCCCCCCGGAATCCTCTTCTCCCGTGTCGACCTCGAGACCGGCAAGAGCCTCCCCCCCGGCTCCTCCGATGGGATCACCCTCCCCTTCCGGATCGGGACGGTGCCCCCGACGGCGCCTGTCGGGAAAAAGATCGGCCCATCCCTTCCGTCCCCGGACGACCTCTTGTAGGGGAAGCGAATTCGGAAACGGGACTCGCCCTTATCCTTTCACCGAGAGAACAACCATCCGCTCGGACTCCTCCGTGAAGGGATCTCCCGAAAGGGAGCCGAAGCAATTCTTCACCCGCAACCCGCATTTCCCGAGCATCGCTTCGAGCTCATCGCTCGAGTAGATCCGCACGTCGAACGTGGAGGAGATCCGGATCCCGTCCTTGCGTGTCAGCACGTGCTCCGCTGTCGCACGCCGGGTCCCGGAATTGAACCCTATCGACATCCGGAGCTGTCCTGAAGGGACCTCGATCGTCTGGTCCCAGTTCTCGAGGCGCGACAGGCCCTTCCCGGAGTTTCTCAGGTCGAGAAGCAGGGTGCCCCCCTCCCTCAGGCTCACCGCCACGTTATCCAGAACCCGCTGGTTCTCCTCGTCGCTGAAGAACCCGAAGGAAGTGAACAGGGAGAGGCACAGATCGAAGGCGCCGGGACGTCGGAAGAGCCGCATGTCCTCGCGCACCCATTCCACGGTGACCCCCTCCCGGTGGGCCCGCGCCCGGGCGATGTCCAGCATCTTGCTGGAAAGGTCCACGCCGGTCACCACGTATCCCCGCCGGGCGAGCGGGACGGCGTGCCTCCCCCGACCGCACCCCAGGTCCTCCACGGCCGACCCGGGGGGAACCGCGATGAGGCCGATGATCTCCTCCACCTCTTTCTCGGCATTCCCCTCGAGCGGCCCGAACAGCTGCGGGTATCTCTCGTCGAAGATCGTCTCGAACCACGCTCCCGGCATCCCCGGTCCCCCCTATCCCTTCACGACCGCCACGGGCCGAAGCCTGGCCACCCTCCTCGCGATCCCGGCGTCGTGCACGACCCCGACGACTTCGGACACGTCCTTGTAGGCCTCCGGAATCTCCTCGGCGAGGGTCTTCTGGGAGGCGCTGGCGACGAGCACCCCGCGCTTTTCCATCTCCTGGACGATCGACTTGCCCCGCACGCTCGCCTTCGCCTGGGTCCGGCTCATCCGGCGTCCCGCGCCGTGGCAGGTCGAGCCGAACGAGAGGCTCATCGCCGCCGGCGAACCCGCAAGGACAAACGAGGAGGTCCCCATGTCGCCCGGAATGAGCACCGGCTGTCCCACGTGCCGGTACGCTTCCGGAATTTCCCGGTTCCCCGCAGGGAAACAGCGGGTCGCCCCCTTCCGGTGGACGAGGACTTTCCGCTTCGCGCCGTGGATCTCGTGCACCTCGAATTTGGCATTGTTGTGCCCGCAGTCGTACACCAGCCGCATCCCGAGGTCGCGCGGCCCCATTCCGAGGAACCTCAGGAACGTCTCCTGGGTCTGGTGCGCGAGCATTTGCCGGTTGGCGAATGCGTAGTTGCCCGCCGCGGCCAGCGCGGACAGGTACCGCTGCCCCTCGGGGGAGCGGATGTGCGCGCAGGCGAGTTGCCGGTCGGGAAGATCGATCGCGTTGCGGCGCATGTAGTCGGCCATCGTCACCAGGTAGTCGTCGCAGACCTGGTACCCCAGTCCCCGGGATCCCGAATGGACGAGGACGGCCGCCTGGCCGGGGAAGATCCCGAACGCCCGCGCGGCCTCTTCGTCGAACACCTCCGCGACCTCGTCGATCTCGAGGAAGTGGTTCCCCGAACCGAGCGTCCCCAGCTGGTTGCGCCCCCTCTTCTTGGCGACGGCCGAAACCGCATCGGGGTCCGCCCCCGGCAGCCTCCCCCCGCTTTCGGTGCGCTCGATGTCCTCCGCGGACGCATACCCCCGGGACGCCGCCCAGCGGGCCCCATCGACCAGGACCTTCTCCTCGTCCGCCGCGGCGAGGCGGACGAACCCCGTCGAGCCGACCCCCGAGGGGACTTCCCGATGCAGGGCGGCCACGAGCTCCTTGAGCTTCGGGCGAAGCGCGTCGACGGTCAGGTCGGACCGGAGAAGACGGACCCCGCAGTTGATATCGTACCCCACTCCGCCGGGGGAGACGACTCCCTCTTCCGCATCCATCGCGGCCACCCCCCCGATCGGGAAGCCGTATCCCCAGTGGATGTCCGGCATCCCGATGCTGTATTTCAGGATTCCCGGGAGGTGGGCGACGTTCATGACCTGGCGGACGGCCTCGTCGCGCACGATGTCCCCCATCATCGCCTCGGAGGCGAAGATGAGCCCGGGGACCCGCATCCCGCTCTCCTGCGGGATTTCCCACATCGTCTCGGATAATTTCCTGATTTCGACGTCCCGGAACCGCATGGGCGGCTCTCCTTCCCCGCCGGTACCCCCCCGCGATCGCTCGGGTCGGGGACTACACGTCCACCACGAAACGGGCGAGACAGCCCCCCGGCGACCTCTCCACGGCGATGGCGTGCGCCGTCACCGCCTTGATCTCCCGCCTGACGTCGTGTCGGGAGAAGTCGAGAGGCTCCCCCGCCACCGTCAACGTCACCCGTTCCTTATGTATCGTAACACGCGCGGTGCGGGCGACAAACCGGTGGACGGTAAAGATCTGGAGCGCCTCGCGAAGCAGAAAAAAGAGCTGCTCCTCCGCCGTGCCGCCGGCCGCTTCCGCGGTGCGGAACTCCGCACCCCGCACGGTCCGCCTGTCCGTCAGAAGAGAGAAGAGCGCGAGAACGCAGGAGGAGAACAGGCCGGGAAGGTCTGCACCGCGGACCTCCAGCATGAGGTCCGCCGTGTGCGGGAGGAGGCGGAACCGCCGCCCTTTCACGTTCCGTCCGCCAGGCGCGCCGCGAAGAACCTCGGAAGACCCGCCTCGAGAATCTTCCGCTGGCAGGACGGCACGTCGTACGGCACGCGGATCCAGGAGGCCCGGCCGGCGCCCGTGTCCCAGATCAGGAAGGAGGCGAGGGGGTTCCGGTCGCGCGGCTGGCCGACGCTCCCGGGGTTGAGCATTCCCGTCTCGCCCTCCCCGATCCGCAGGCCCTCAAGGGGTGCGGAGACGGTGCTTCCGTCCTTCCTTCGGACGAAGGCCGCGGGCAGGTGGGTGTGGCCGAAGAACACCACGCGGGGGCAGGATTCGCCGGACAGCATGCCGATCTCCTCCTCGGCGTCCTCGAGAAGGAAGAGATAGCGGTCCGGATCGGAGGGGGAACCATGGACAAGCAGGATCCCTTCGGGAAGCCGAAGGCTCTCCGCGAGCCCCGCGAGATACTCCCTCGAGTCGGGAGAGATCTGTTCGGCGGACCATCGGGCGGCAAGCAGGGCCGGCGCATGGAAGAACTCGCCGGTCGCCCTCCCCGTCACGACGGCGTCGTGGTTGCCGAAGACCCCCGCCACCCCGTTCTCCCGGGCCCAGCGGACACAGGTCTCGGGCTCGGCGTTGTACCCCACGAGGTCGCCCAGATGGACCACCCGGTCGACGCGCTGCCGATCGATCTCCCGGAGGACGGCGGCGAGGGCGTCCCCGTTCGAGTGGATATCCGATACCACCGCGAGCCTCACGCCGCTCTCCGCCTCCCTCGCCCCGTCGCGGGCCGGAACCGGCGAAGTCCCGGCGGGAAACGATCAGGCTCCGGCCGCCGCGGCCGCTCCCAGGCCCTCCGGCAGTACCCGCCGCTCCTTTTTCCTGGATGCATACTCCCGGACGAGCTCCATGAAGATCTCCAGCTCGTACCGCCGGTCCACGTGCGTCCCGTCAAAGTATAGCACGCGGACGGGGAGGCCATCGCAGTCGCGGGAAACGCGAGGATACACGGCCTCGGAGACGATGCCGTTCATACAGGAGAAGGGGTTGATGTCGAGAATCCCGTCCACCCCTTTCCTGTACAGATATACGGATTTCCCCACCGACAGCAGCATCTCCCCCAGGGTCCCCTCGGGCACCAGGTACGGACGGGCGAGCTCCATCACCTCGCGGATGTCGTGCGGCTCCTCGTACCCCCGGAAGTCCCCCCCGAAGACCACGAGGAGCGAGTGCTCGTCCTTCCGCTGGTAGTGCCACTTCAGCTTCGCCCCGAGCATCTCCATGCTCAGGGTCTTCCCGTACCGCTTGAGCTCCCGGTGGTGATCGGCGTTGGTGTACCAGACCCACTCCGTCACGTCGGAAATCCAGCATTCCCCCCCCGTCTCCTCCACCTTGCGCACCACGTCGTCGTTGCTGAAGGCGTTGAGCCGGCAGAAGATCTCCCCGACGACGCCGATCAGGGGGCGCGGAGAGGAGAAGTCCGCCGGCACTTCGTGGAATCTCTTCCGGCCTTCCCGGAGCGCCGCGACGATCCGCGCGAGTTTCTCCCCCTGCTTCTCGCCGGGGATCTCCACGGCCCGGCACAGGATTCCGATCGCATCGTCGAACGCCCGATCCGCTGCGCCCTTCTCCCTCTCGTAGGGACGAACCCGAAGGAGGAGCTTCTGGAGAAGATCCCCGCCCACCATGGCTCTCCACGCGGTGCGGAGAAGCTCGTCGGCGTGATCTCCCACCCCGCTGTATCCGTCCGAGCAGGAGGGGGAGATCAGCAGCACGTCGCCGTATCCCATCTCCTCGAACACCATCTTCATGTAGGGCCCGTACTGTCCGAACCGGCACGGCCCGTTGGAGGCCGGCATGAAAAGCGCCATCTTTTCCGGGGCGATCTTCCCGTGGACGAGAAGTTTCAGCGTGTCGCCCAGCGTTACCTTCTGGGGGAGGCATTCCTCCCCCGAGGAGAAGCGCCCGCCGAGAAGAAGGGTCTCCTCGTCCGAGGGCGGCATGGCCCTCGCCTCGATCCCGACCGACCGGAACGCCGCCGATATGGTTCGCACCCCCGCCTCGTTCATGGGGGGGAAAAAGACCGTCCTTCCGGAAAGCGGCGACCCGCTCACGCTTCGGCCCACCAGCGCAATACCCGCTTGCTGTCGAGATACGCCTCGCACCGGGTCATGTACCCGGCGTCGTTCCCGTGTCCGTCGAACTGGAGGGAAAGGGAGGAGGCGTCGGACGCCTTCCGGATGAAATGCCGGATGTAGGAATCCGGCCCGCATTTGAAATTGGTGATGTAGATGATGTGGAACTTCGGGCGGTTCCTGCACCATCGCGCCGCCGCGATGATCTTCCTTCCGTAGTTCCAGAACATGTTGTCATGGATCTCCCGGATGTCGATCCCGTCGACGGGCAGAAAATCGATCGGGATCACGTTCGCCCCGTACTGGTCGCGCAGTTTTCCGGGGACATTCAGGTTGACGTCCCGGTCGTAGAGGTTGTACGAGCGGCCGATCAGGATGACGGCGTGCGCGTCCGCCTTCTCCACTTCCGAGACCGCCATCGCGCCGCGGTCGAGAAGGAAGTTGCCGAACCGGTGCTGCTCCTTCCACCCCTCGCGGATCGCCTCCCGGACCTCGCGGCGGGAGACCCCCAGCGGACCGAAGCACTCGAAGAGGTCCTCGACCACAAGACGCTCTTCGTCCCGGAAGCGGACGGTCGGGGAGAGAAGCTTCTGGCGCACCTCCTTCTCCCAGCCGGGGACCGACGCCAGGACGAACGGAAGGGTCTGTCCCCACGGGCAGAAGTGCGACTCGGTGTGGGTGTGGGTGGTCTCCGCATTGACGACGTTGGGGACGAACAGAAAATCGATCCCGTCCCGCAGAAGCGCGGCCACGTGCCCGTGGGCGACCTGGATCGGGTAGCACGGCTCGGCGACGGTCTTCTCGAGCCCTTCCCTCGCAATCGCCTTGTCGGTGCGCGGGCTCACCTTCACCCCGAATCCCAGGCGGGTCAGGAACGTCTTCCAGAACGGAAACCGCTCGTAGAAATACATGGCGCGGGGAACCCCCACGGTTCCCCGGGGTCCCTTTGTCTCCCCGCCCAGAAGGGACTCGAACCACTCCGCCCGCCGGGCGGGCAGGTCCTCGATCACGGGCTTGACCCCGGTCCGGGCGCTTTTCCGGTATCTCTCGGAGCACTTGTCCCCCCAGTAGGTGTTCGTGCCGTCGATCCGGATCTCCTGCATGTCGCAGAAATTGCTGCACCCCTTGCAGACGAACTCGCGCCTCCGGTAGTCGACCTTGCCCAGGTCGAAGCCGCGGAAGCGGGTTCGGTCCCCTGTTGCGCGCATCTTGTCGCGCGCGAGGAGGGCCATACCGATCGCCCCGATGACTCCGTTGTGCGGCGGGACGATGATCTTCTTCCCCAGCACATGGGTGAAGGCCGCCGCGACGGAGTCGTTGTAGGCGGTCCCCCCCTGGAAGTAGATCGTCTCCCCGATCTTTCGCCCCCGGACGACGCGGTTCAGGTAATTGATGACCACGGAGTAGGCGAGCCCCGCCACGAGATCGACCTTGGAGGCCCCCCGGTGGAGGTAGGTGTTCAAATCCTGTTCCATGAAGACGGTGCACCGCTCTCCCATGCGGACGGGAGCGCGCGACGAGAGGGCCATCTCCCCAAACTCTCCCTTGATCCGGATCCCGAGACGCTCCGCCTGTTCCTCCAGGAAGGAGCCGGTACCCGCCGCGCACGCGTCGTTCATCGCGAAGTCCACCACGACGCCGTCCTCCAGGCTGATGAACTTTGAATCCTGCCCGCCGATCTCGAAGATCGTGTCGACCGACTGCCCGAAGAATCGGCGGCTGATGAACGAGGAGCCTGTCTTGTGGGCGGTGATCTCGTCCTGTACGGTGTCCGCCCCCACGAGCTCCCCGATCAATTCCCTCCCCGAGCCCGTCGTGCCGACGCCGCGGATCCGGATCCTCTCCCCGAACTCCTCCCGCAGGTCGCGCAAACCCTCCGTCACTACCTGGACCGGCCGTCCCTGCGTGCTGACATAGATCTCCTTCAGGAGGTTCCCCTCCCCGTCGAGAAGCGCGAAATTCGTGCTGACGGACCCCACATCGATCCCGAGGAAGAGTTCCGGGCGGCCTTCGAGGGAGGGAACCTCGCCCACCCGATCCCGCAGGAAGACGACGTTTCCGGTGGAAAGAGGGGGCCAGGAGGGGAACGACCTCTCCCCCTCCGCGGGCAACCCCGGGGAAAGGAAAAAGGCCTGCCCCCGCTGCCTCTCCTCCGGCGTCCGGACCTCCGCGGACAGCATCGCGGCCCCCACCGCTCCAAGATGGGCATATCCCCACGGGAGCACGACGTCCTCGGGGGAAAAACCGAACGAGTCGCAAATTGCGCGCACGACCCCCTGGTTGGCGAACAGCCCACCGACAAGCGCCACCCGCGGAACGGGGTCCTTTCCCTTGTTGATGCTGCTCTTGAAATTGCGGGCGACCGCATCGCAAAGCCCCTTCAGGATCTCCTCGGGAGAATACCCTTTCTGCTGGGCGTGGATCATGTCGCTCTTGGCAAACACCGAGCACCGCCCCGCGATCCGGGCCGCGCTTCCCGCCCGGGCGACCATCTCTCCGATTTCCTCCACGACCAGCTTCATCCGATGGGCCTGCTGGTCGATGAACGACCCCGTGCCGGCGGCGCAGTCCCCGTTGGTGTCGTAGTCCCGGATGCGCAACGGCCCCTCCCCGCCGGACCTTTCGAGCCGGATGACCTTCGCGTTCTCCCCCCCCATCTCGAAGATCGTCCGGACATCGTCGTGCAACGCCGTGACCCCCCGCACCAGGCAGCGGAAGTCGTTCTCGTACCGGAATCCCAGCGCCTTCGCAAGGTGCGCTCCGCTTTTGCCGGTGACGGTCACGTCCCGGATCCGCCCGGCGCCGATCCGGTCGCTCCACTCCGCCAGCCGCTCCGGGACTTTCCGGTTCGGATCCCCCATCAGACGGTCGTAGGAGAGAAGATAGGCGCGCGCGCCCCCGGAAAGCGTCACCGGATCGGCGCCGAGAAAGGCGGAACGGGTTCCCTCGGGGAGAGGGGGGTCCGATGGCAGGGCGACAAGACCGAACTTCACGCTGATCGACCCTACGTCGATGCCGATGTGCACTGCGTTCCTCCTGGGGGAGAGCTTTGGGGATTGCCGGTAACACCGTTTCCTATTCAAAGGCCATGCCTTCCCCAGGTTATCCAGGAAAGACAACCGGATACGCCTCCTCCTCCGGGGACGTCCCCCCCGGAGGGAGATCCGATCGGATAGACCGGCTATCTTTTCGGATACCGTGGATTTGGCGGAGAACCCGAGGTATAGTAATTTACCAGCAATCAGGAGAGGGCGGGATGTTCGGAATCGGCTTCCAGGAGATGCTCATCATTCTTGTCGTGGTCCTGATCTTCTTCGGGCCGAAGCGTCTCCCGGACCTCGCCAAGAGCCTCGGGAAGGGGATCGCCGAATTCAAGAAGGCGTCCGAAGAGGTGCGAAAGGGGATCGACGAAGCCGTCCGGGAAGCGGAATCCGAAGAAAAGGACCAGGAACCCCCTGCCTCCCCCGCCGGCGACGCGCAGCGCTCCGAGGTTCCCCCGTCCGCGGCAGGAGATCCCGCTTCCTCCCCCACCCCCCCCCAGGAATGAGGGGGCAAGGCATCTCCCTCTAGATGAACCCGGAACCGGAAACGAACTCCGAGGTCCGCCTGCCCCTCACCGAGCACCTGGAAGAACTGCGTAAGCGCCTGATGTGGTCCCTGGCCGCGATGGGGGTGGGAACCGTCCTGTGCTACTCCCGCGCGGAATGGATCTACCGGACGCTTCTCACACCCCTCACCGATCGGCTCCCCGGAGGTTCCCGGCTCATCTTCACCGAACTCACCGAGGCGTTCCTCACCTACTTCAAGCTGGCCCTGTGGGGAGGATTTCTCCTGGCAAGCCCCTTCATCTTCTACCAGACGTGGCGTTTCGTCAGCCCCGGACTCTACCGGAAAGAAAGAAAGATCCTCTTCGTCTTCTCCTTCTGGTCGACGGCGGCCCTGATTGCCGGGATGGCGTTCGGATACTTCGTCGCGGTCCCTTCGATCTTCACCTTCTTCCTCGCCTTCGGGGGAACGACCATCGTTCCGATGCCGTCGATGAGGGAGTCCCTCTCTCTGATTCTGCGGATCCTTTTCCTCTTCGGGGTGATGTTCGAGATACCGCTGGTCCTGTTTCTTGCGGGGCGGGCGGGAATCCTCTCCCCGAACCTCCTGCGCCGCGGGAGGAAGGTGGCGGTGGTCGGCGCCTTTCTCCTGGGGGCGGTTCTCACCCCCCCGGATGCCGTCTCCCAGATTCTCGTCGCCGTCCCGCTCTATGTCCTCTACGAGGCGGGCATCTTCCTGTGCGCCCTCGGAGCAAGGCGGAGGGAGAAGTGAAAATCCGGGTTGAGAGGTCTCTGCAAATCCATTATAGTCGGGTTGGGATGATGCTTGAAAAGGACGGAGAGGAAGAAAAATGATCATCGAGTGCCAGGCATGCCGCGCCCGCTTCCAACTGGACGAATCCCGGATCAAGGGCAAGGGCGCGCGCATCCGCTGCCGGAAGTGCGGCGAGTCCATCATCGTCATGAAAAGCGACATCCCTCCGACCCCGCCCTCCCCTCCCGCAGCGAAGGACCTCTTCGACCTTCGTGCGATCTTGGACGCACCGGAACAGAAGGCGGCCAGGTCGTCCCGCGACGAGGTCGATGCCGCGTTCGACAAGATCTTTTCCGCGGAACCGGAGACCGGACCGGTCGCCTCCCGGGAAGAAAAAGCACCGGCGCCCCCCGAGGAAAAGGCACAGGATGAATTCGCGCGAAAACCCGAGGAACCGCGGGGAACACCCGCCCATCTTTCCCGTGAGGAGGTCGACACCGCCTTCGACGAACTTCTCCGGGAGGACCGGGAACCGGAAACGATCTCCCCGAAACCCCCGGAATCCGCCCTTCCGCGCGACGAGTTCGACGCCGCGCTTGAAAGCCCCCTGTTTGCCGAGGCGGATCTCGAACCGCCCCGTCCTCCCGAGACGGAGGAGCCGGCACCCGATCGCGGGTTCCCGGACGCTCCCTTCCCCCGGGAGCCCGAAAAGGAGGAGGAACTCCTCTTCCCGGAGAAGTCCGAGGAAATCGGTCCGCCGGATCGGTCGATCGAGGAGTTGTTCCGCCCCCCGCAGCCGGCGAAGGAAGGATCGGAACCGGCCCGGGAACCGTTGACGCCCCTTGAACTCGACGAGAGCACCTCGGAATATCTGCGGACGAATGGGGTCACCGCGGAACCGGCCACGCCACTCGACATCTCGGAACAGCTCGGCGAAGCGCCTCTCTGGTCCACCGGGGAGGAGATGCCATCGGCTGACCTGGCGCCGGAGCCGCTCCCACGCTTCGAAGAGGCCCCCTCTCCCCGCGTGGAGACGATCCAGGAGGAACTGGCCGACCTGGCCGAAAAACGCCGCCTGCAGGAGGAGGCCCGCATACTGGCCCCCCCACCGCCCGCCCCGCCGCCGCAGATCCCCCCACTGAAGACCCCTTCGCTGAAGCTTCCGGAGGTCGAAAGACCATCGGCCTCGGCGCGACGCCGGCCCACCGCTCCCTCCAAACGCCCCTCGATCACGCTTCTGGTGCTCCTGCTCATCACCCTGGCGGGGGGAGGGGCGTACCTCGCGATCCTGGACCCGGAGCTAGAGTCCCTTCACTCCATCTTCTCCGCCGTGGAGTACTTCCGGTCTGGCGGGAATAAGTCCGTTCAGGCCTACAAGGTGGAAAACCTGGCCGGGTTCTACGAGACGGACGGCAAGGCCGGGAAGCGGTTCGTCGTCAAGGGGATGATCACCTCCCAGGGGCCGGAGAAGACCAGCGGAATCCGGGTCCGGGCCGAGCTGCTCGACAAGAGTAACCAGACGATCGCCGAAAAGACGGCGTACGCGGGGAACATCATCCCCGCCTTGAACTCCGCGGACCGGGAGCAGATCGAGACCGCCATGGCAAACCGGTTCGGGGACAAACTGAGCAATGTGGACATCCCACCGGGACAGTCGGTCCCTTTCATGGTGGTGTTTTTCGACCCCCCCGAGGGGATCGAGGAATATCGAGTGGAAGCCCTGAAAGAGGAATAAGGGCGCCGCCGCCGCGCCGCGTCTCGCCAGCGGGAAGAACCGGACCCGCTACTTGTCCTTGTTCTCCGGCTTGGAGGGAGTGACGTCGATCTCGTTCTTCTCCTTCATCGCCTTTTTGAAGTTGCGGATCCCTTCCCCAAGGCCGCTTCCGATCTGCGAAAGCTTCCCCGCCCCGAAGAGCAGGACCACGATCACGAGAACGATCAGAAGTTCCGGTATCCCGAGTCCGAACATGCCTACCTCCCGGCAGTTGGCCGTCTATGGGTTCATGATACCACCGGGGTAGGAAAAACTCCTCAATTTTCCCGGATCGTCTCCTCCACGGCTATCCCGAAGTGCCTGCCCGCCCTTTCCTCCGCGAGAAGAACGGAATCCCCCGCGGACATCCTCGCCACGGAGACCGCTCCCCCCCCGGCGACCGCCAGCCGAATCGTCTCCGCATTCTGCAGGATCACGGAATGGCTTGCGCCTCCCGTCCCTTCCGCCCGCACGAGCAACAGCGGCCGCCTCTCCACTTTCACGCGCCCCACGGCGGCCGTCTCCGCCTCCCCGTGTTCGTTCACCAGGAGCACCTCGGCGCCCGCCGAAAGCTCCGACAAATAGGCCGTCCGCCCCGCCGGAAGCCGGCAATAGGAGTGCACCGCTCCCGCATTGATGCGGAATGGCCGGGGGAGAACGTACGGGTTCGGGGCGTTTTCCGCGCATACGAGGAACATCCCCGCGCTCGAGTTCCCCACCAGCATCCCGGTGCTCCCTTCGATCAGCGAGCAGGTGTCGACGCACACCCGGTCCCCGATGCCGAGGGAGGTGATTTCGGTCACCCGGGCGGACACAAGAGGCACACCCCCGGCATCGATCCGGGCCGCCGAAGCCAGCCGGCGCATCCCGGCAGGCGAGTCGGCCTCGAGAACGATCCCGTGGACCCCCCGTTCCAGCACCCCCCTGCAGAGCGCGACTTCCTCGGGGGTATGGGCCACGACGAAAATCTTCCTCCGGTGGGCCACCAGGTTCTCGAGGGGGATCACCTCCCTCTCCTTCGGGCGGATCACCCAGACCGTCTCCGGGGATGAGGACAGGACCGCCGTTTCGTCCTCCCTCCCCCGCATCCCCGTAACCCGGAAATCCCTCCCCTCGCGCAGATCCCCCTCGGAGCACACGGTGGCGACCCGCCCGAGCTCCCGGGCGTCGTCGGAGCATCCGTCCGGCACCCAAAGGGTCTCCACGCCCAATTCGAGCGCCGCGATCGCGACATCCTTCTTCCAGGGGATGACCCGGGCCCACAACACCGGGACCATCATTTCCCCGCCCGCTTCACGATGTCGGCCGCTTCCTTCGTCGTCGCCCCCTCGTGGACGATCGCCGCGATGGCCCGGACCATCGCGGCCGGGAACTTGTGCTGGAACACGTTGCGCCCGATGGAGGCGCCGGCCCCGCCCGCCTCCATCACCCCTTTCACCATCCGGAACACGTCCTCGTCGCTTTCCGCCTTCTCGCCCCCCGCGATGACGACGAGGGAGGCACACCCCTCCACCACCTCCCGGAACGTCTCGGGGCTCCCCGTGTACGGGACCTTCACGATGTCCGCCCCCATCTCCGCCCCCACCCGCGCCGCGTGCCGGACGTACCGGGCGTCGAACTCGCTCCGGATCTTCGGTCCCCGCGTGTAGATCATCGCGAGGAGGGGCATCCCCCACCTCTGGCAGTCGGTGGAAACCGTTCCGAAATCCCGGAGCATCCGGGCCTCGTCCTCGGCACCGAGATTCACGTGGATCGACACCGCGTCGGCTCCCATCCGGAGCGCGTCCTCCACCGTGGCCACCAGCACCTTCCGGTTCGCGTCCGGAGAAAGCGTCGTGCTGGCCGAGAGGTGGAGGATGAGCCCGAGGTCCTTGCCGTAGCCGCGGTGTCCGAACATGGCGGCGCCGCGGTGGACGATGGCGGCGTTGGCGCCCCCCTCGGCGATGAGGTTGGCGGTGGGGGGGATCTGGATGAGGCCGGGGATGGGACCGACGGTCATCCCATGGTCCAACGGAACGATGACGGTTCGCCGGGTGTTCCGGTCGACGATCCTCTCCAGCCGGATTTTCTTGCCGATCATCCCCTTCTTCCCCCCGATCCCCGGCCCCGTCCTACCGGTAGGCGCCCCGGATCCTGAGCAGCTCGTTGAGGTACGTCGCGTTGTCCGCGTACTTCAGCGCCTCCTCGTACTTCACCGACCCCGATGCGACCAGCTCCGCGAGGCTCCAGTCGATGCTCACCAGTTCCTCGACGTTCGTCTGCATCATGGCGCGCAGGAGATGGACCTTCCCCTCGCGGATGGCGTTTCGCACCCGGAGGGAGTTGCTCATCCTCTCCCATGCCAGGATGCGCCCGCTCCCGGACGCACGCCGGAGGAGGCGCTGCGAGAAGACCACCTGGAGGCATTCCGCCAGCTGCGCCCGCACCTGGGAATGCTGCCCCGAGGGGAAGGTGTCGATGATTCGGTCCACGGCCGCCGTGGCATTGAGGGAGTGCATCGTCGCCAGGACGAGATGGCCGGTCTCCGCCGCCGTGAGAGCGATGGAGAAGCTCTCGTAGTCCCGCAGCTCGCCGATCACGATCACGTCGGGGTTCTGCCGGAAGATATGACGGAGCCCGTCGGCGAACGAGAGGGTGTCGGTCCCCACCTCCCGCTGGTTCACGTTCGAGTTCTTGTGCCGGTGCGTGTACTCGATCGGGTCCTCGATCGTGATGATGTTCGCCTTCTTCTCCCGGTTGATCGTGTCCACGATATTGGCCAGGGTCGTGGTCTTGCCGTGACCGTTCGGCCCCGTGATCAGGATGAGACCCTGCTTCCGCAACGCGTACTCGGGAAGGAAATCCGGGATGCTCAGCTCGGTGGCGGGGGGAATCTTGTCCGCGACGTGCCGGGCGGTGAACGCGAGGGAGCCGCGCTGGCGGTAGACGTTGCAGCGGAATCGCCCGACCCCGTCGAGGGAATAGGCGAAATCGAGCTCGAGGTTCTCTTGGAAGAGCCGCTTCTGTTCCGGCGTGAGGAGATCGTAGACCATCGACTCCACTTCGGTCGGCTTGAGCGCGGGGATGTCCAGGCGCCGGATTTCCCCGTCCACACGGAGGGACGGGATCGCCCCGGCGGAAAGATGAAGGTCCTGCCCGTGGAATGTCACCAGGGCCTTGAGAAGGCTTGCGGCGTTGGCCTCCACCGGAATGCGCCGCTGCGGTTTCTCCCCGGAGAGCTTGAGGGTTTTCACCCCGTACCCGGCGGTCTGGATCAGCTTGAGCATCTGATCGAAATGGGATGCGGACAGGATCACCGGCTTCGTGTTGTACCCCGACTGGAACTCCACCTCGGAGAGGGCCGACAGGTCCGTCGGGTCGACCATCCCGACCACGAGCCGGTTTTGCTCGAACCCGATGGGCAGCAACCGATGGGACTGGACGGACTCCAGATGGACGAGGCGCTGGATCGAGGGGGGGATCTCCACCCGGGAGAGATTGATATGCTGCAGACCCGTCTGTTCGGAAAGGGAGTTCAGCAGAACTTCCTCGCTCAGGTAGCCCAGCCGGATCAGGTTCTCCCCGAGCGTCCCGCCGAGCTGCCTCTGACCGTTGAGCGCATCTTTCAGCTGTTCCTCCGTGATCAGGCCCGTGGAAACGAGAATTTCCCCGATTTTCACCTTCTTGTTCGCCATTTCCCCCTCCCCTATACCGGAGTCCCGGTCCTTGAAAGCATCTTCCCAAATCTATCCCACAGGGGGAAGGGTGGGCAACACCAATTTCTTCCCCCGGGCTCGCCCTCCTTGCCCCGGCGCGGGGCGATCCGGGATCGCCCCCATCCGGCAGGCGACGCAGAGGGGGCACAGGCCGCACCTCCCCCGGACGGGGAGGGTGCAGGCCTTGAGGATCCCGATCCGGGTCAGGGCGAAGTCGAACCGTACGGGGTCTTCCGGGCAGACCGCCCGGAACGCGTCGGTGATCTCTTCGGCCATTCTCCAGTCGGCAGTGTTCCTTGCCGTGAGCCCCAACCACTTCCCCAATCGCGCCATATGCGTGTCGAGGGGGACGATCAGGTGCCGCGGGGAGAGTGCCGTCCAGATTCCGAGATCCACCCCGTCTCCCGCGCGCACCACCCACCGGAGGAACAGGTTGTGCCGCTTGCACGCCGATCCCTTGCGCGGGTCGGGAAAGAGGAAATCCCGCTCTCTCGCGATCCTCCTCCCCCACGATTCCCGGAAACGGGCCAGAAAAGCGGCCATCCGCAACCGCGGGTCGCAATCTTCGCGTTCCGTGCACCGCCGGTAGAGGGCTTCCAGGGAACCGTGCTCGAGGAGGGCGGCGCGGACGCACCGGAGGAACCGGTGGACGCCCTCCCCCGAGATGAACCGGTGGGAAAGCCCCGTGATCCGAGACGGGGAGAGGGGGCGCCGCGCGGTCAGGGCCGCATGGGGGGAGGGCCCGAGAGCCCCGAACATTCGTTCGAGGAACGACAGGATCTGGACCACGTTGCCGAAAGCGAAGGAGGCCGCCAGAAACGCGGCGACCTCGACGTCCGCCCGGTCCTCGAATCGGTGGGGGAACCGCACGGGGTCGGACGACAGATCGGCGGCCCCGTAGGTGCGAAGGGACGCCTTGAGCGCCTCCCGGAGACGACCGCTCCCGTCTAAGTGCTCCATTTCACAAATACGGTTGCATTCGAGCGCCGCTGCAGGGGGCCGGTCCCCGGAAGGGTTTCGTCGCGAGACAAGAGAGACCCGAGGCGAGACGGGCAAGCGCAGGAGCGAGCGCGGAGGCGTACGGGAAGTACGCCGCACAAGCGAGCGACGAGCACGCCCGACGCAGCCCGGGGATCGCTTGTCGCAGCAGAAAAGGCAGCCCTTTTGGCGACCGGCGCCTGCGGCGAGGGAACGCACCGCCAGCCCTTTGTCGGACTCCCTGCGCCCGGCTCGGCGTACCGCCAGTACGCCTGCGCCGTGCTCGGTCGTCCTTCGCGGTCTGACGGCGCATCCGCTTCGCCTCGGCTGCCGACCCTTCCGGGGACAGGCCCCTC
>DATEXR010000198.1 GCA_035256765.1 Candidatus Deferrimicrobiaceae bacterium
CAACCACATCTACCTCGGAGAGTTGCTCTTCATTCCCGAGGAGAACGTGGTGCGCCTGGACATGTCGGTCGAGCACGCGGTCCGCATACTCGTCTCCGGGGGGATCGCCTCGCCGGGCAGGTTCCCTTCCTCGAAAAATCCGACTTGACAAGTCGTTCGCTCCCCCCTTACCCTTAGAGGATCATGATTCCGGTTACGTTCACGCGGGAGATCCTTCGACTTGCCGGCCTCGCTCTACTGGGCCTACGGGGGTGCCGGCCCGCGACCGCGTGAGCGCCTGACGACATAGGCATACGCTCAACAAGGCCGCAGGAACCGGCGAAGGTTCCCGCGGTTTTTTCGTTTCGGCCGCCGGGAGCCGCATTCCCGGCGGCTTTTTTTTCCACGGGGGGCATTCAGGAACCCGGGTTTCCCGGCGAATGGTTGCTCCCCCTAAAAAAGGAGGAAGAGATGGCGGAAAGGGTGTTCATTTTCGACACGACGTTGCGTGACGGGGAGCAGGTTCCGGGCGCGAAGCTGGCGAAGGAGGAGAAGGTGAAGATCGCCCGGCAGCTTGCCGCGCTGGGGGTCGACATCATCGAGGCGGGTTTCCCGGCCTCCTCCCCGGGGGACTTCGAGTCCGTCCAGGCCGTCGCCCGGGAAGTCAAGGGACCCGTCGTGACGGGGCTTGCGCGGGCGGTCAAGAAGGACATCGACACCCTGTGGGAGGCCGTCAAGGGCGCCAAGCGCCCGCGGATCCACACGTTCCTCGGCACGTCGGACATCCACATCCAGAAGAAGTTCCGTTCCGACCGGGAGAAGATCCTCCAGTGGTGCGTGGACACGGTCAAGTACGCCTGTTCGCTTTGCCCCGACGTGGAATTCTCCACCGAGGATGCCTCGCGGACGGACTTCGACTTCCTGTGCCGGACCGTCGAGGCGGTCGTGAAAGCAGGGGCGAAGACGATCAACGTCCCCGATACCGTGGGGTATGCGACTCCCCAGGAGATGGCGGACCGCATCCGGCGTCTCAAGGAGAAAGTCCCCGCGCTGGACAGGGTGATCCTCTCCATGCACTGCCACAACGACCTCGGGCTGGCCACCGCCAATACGCTGGCGGGAATCCTCGCGGGGGCGAGGCAGGCCGAGGTGACCGTGAACGGGATCGGCGAACGGGCGGGGAACGCGGCCCTGGAAGAAGTGGTCCTGGCGATCCGGACGCGGAAGGAGATTTTCGCGGACCTCTACACGAAGATCAACGCGAAGGAGATCATGAAAACGAGCAAGATGGTCTCCGCCCTCATGGGGCTGCCCGTCCAGCGGAACAAGGCCATCGTGGGGACGAACGCGTTCGCCCACTCCTCCGGCATCCACCAGGACGGGATCATCAAGGATCGCTCGACCTACGAGATCATCCGCCCCGAGGATGTCGGCGGGTCCGCCCACACCTTCACCCTCACCGCGAGATCCGGTCGGGCGGCCCTCAAGCACCACATTTCCAACATGGGGCACAAGCTCACCGACGGACAGCTGGACACCCTCTACGAGAAATTCCTCGGCCTGGCGGATAAGAAAAAGGAGGTGATGGTCGAGGATCTCGAGATCCTTGTGCAGGAGGAGCTCTTCAAGGTCCCCGAGACGTACCGGCTGGAGCACGTCCAGATCCTCTCCAGCACGGAAGCCACGCCGATGGCCGCACTCCGGCTGCGCCGCCACAATGAGGTGCTCGAGGAAGCGTCGACGGGCAATGGGCCGATCGAAGCCGCCTACAAGTGCATCGAGCGGATCGTCGGGAAGAAGTTCCGCCTGATCAACTTCGGGCTTTCCGCCGTCACTTCGGGCAAGGACGCGATCGGCGAGGCGACGGTCCGGATCCGGGACAACGGGACGATCTTCGCGGGGGCGGCATCCTCCACGGACATCATCGAGGCGGCGGTCAAGGCATACCTGAACGCCATCAACCGATGGGTCGCCGAGGAGAAGAAGACGAAGGCGAGCCGGAAAGGGAAAAGGAAACCCGCCGGAAAAATGAAGGTCGCCTCCCCGTAAACGGGGAACGGGGTCGGGCTAGCGGTACTCCTCCCGGGGAGGGGAGAAGACGTCGAGGGCAACCGCGCCTTCCGGCCCCGCCAGGGCCTTGTGGAGGACGCCCCCCGGGACGAGGTAGATCGCGTTCCCGGAAAGGGTGCGCGTCTGGCCGGAGACCGTCAACTCCATCG
>DATEXR010000199.1 GCA_035256765.1 Candidatus Deferrimicrobiaceae bacterium
TAAAATGTTCCTTCGGAACGGGAAGGCCGTCCTCCTTGAGGGCGGCAATGTACCCTCGGATTGCCTCCCTGACGTTTGCGATCGCCTCCTCTTTTGTCTTCCCCTGACTGACGCAACCAGGAAGACTGGCACACTCGGCAATCCAGTACCCGTCCTCACCCTTGATCAGAATCACCTGGCGCATAGGAGAACCTCCCTGACAAACGGGCATAGTTGCCTGCTATCTCGAATTTCGCAGTCTCATTATAACCCCATCTCTCTTGTCGCCAAGAAACCGGTCATGCGGAACGGCCGAAGCGGCATGTCACTGCGTAACCCTCGGGTACTCCCGGATGGGGACCTCCTGCTCGTCGGAAGGGACCAGAACGTTCGTCTGCCAGGAGAGGGCGACCCAGGCGGAGAAATCGGTCCCGTCCCGGCCGGCGACCCCCCCCTCGTCGGTCACGCGGTCCCAGGAGGCGCGCGCCTCCCCCCGCCAGCTTTCCGAGAGCCAGGCGACAAGCCCCGCGGAGACGATCGTGCGGCGCTCGCCCCCGGCGTTCGGGCCGTAGCGCATCACCCGTTCGTAGGAGATCCCGGCGTACGAGTCCGGCCGGAGATGGTAGCGCGACTCGACGAACCAGTCCTTCGCGTTTCCTCCCATCGGGTGCCCCAGGATCTCCCCGCGGTACCGGTGCGGGTAGGCGGGGTGCGCATACCAGTTGTCGTCCCCGGCCTCGCCGCTTTCGTTGTCCGCGTGCTCGACGCGCAGGTCGAGGCGGGAGAAGCGAAAGATCCGGGGGAAATAGAGGCCGTAGAGATTTGCCCACCTGTCGGACCAGGGGAGGAAGATCCTGCCCACTTGGCTTCTGCCCTCGCCCGCGCGCTCCCAGTAGGCCTGGACGGGGTAGGACGGGAAAGGGAGCGTGAGGGCGAGGTCGAACCCGTAGAGCGAATTGCTGTTGTCGGGCGGATCGTCGTTCCCGAAGTAGTCCGTGAGGAACTCGCCGATCCCGTTGCTCCTGCCCTCCCCGCCGTAATGCATCGCCCGGAAGAGGCCGAACTCGAACCACCGGGAGGGCCGGGCCGCAAGCCGCGTTCCCACGAGGAGGGAATGGGAGAACCGCTCCTTCTTCTCCATCCGGGCCGCGAAGACGTCGTACTGGAGCGCGCCGAGGAACGAGAACGATCCGGGGGCCGGGATCGGCTCGGGGTTGTGGACGCGGACGCCGGGGTACGGCGCCGTATTGTTCGTGAAGAGGAGCGCGCCGTGGCGCCCCGGGCCGTACCAGGTCGAGATCTTCCCCGCCTGGACGGCGAACCAGGGGGATCCGAGTTCGATGGAGGCGTCAAGGAGGCGGTTCCCTTCGTCCCCCCCTTCTCCGTAAAACGAGGTAAACCGGAGTTGGCCGTTGACCAGGGGGGTCGTCTGCTCCCGGATGGCGACCGACGCGCGGCCCGACCACCCCTTCGGGACGGGAACCCCCTCGCCGTTTGCCGGGGTGAAGCGGGAATCGGAGAAGGCGGCGGCGCCCGTCAGCCGTCCCATCTCCTTCGGAGCGACGTACGCGGCAAGCCACCGGAAGACTTCCCCGTCGAATCCGGGAGGAGCGGCGGCGCGGGGATCCAGTTTCGTCGCCGCCCGGATCGCGCGGACGGAGTACGGACGCGTGTTGGCGGGAAGGCGCGGCAGGTATCCCAGCGCGGAGAGCCGGTCGATCGCCGCGTAGACTTCCGGTTCGTCGTTTAAAAACAGGTCGGCGGCCTCGATGCGGGAAGCGGCGGAAATGCCCATCGCGCAAAGGAACAGGGCGATAAAAAAAGGGACGTTCCTGTTCTCTACAAGCACAGAAACGTCCCGCCGCATGGAAGGAAGTGTAGGAACGTCCCTCTGCTTTCGGGCGTCCCTAAGCCTGCGGACAGGCTACCGCCCATAAGATGTTAATAATTCACACCTTTTTTTAATGTCTGCGATTCGCACACGGATTCGATTATTCATTCTAAATACCATATGGGGGGGGGTCCGTAAACCTGAAACATCCAGGACTTTCCCCGAAAATTTCACGCCTCCTGGAACAAGCACGGCTGGAGCGGGTTCGGCGGCCGTCCGCAGCGAGGAGTGATTCCGCCGCCATGCCGGGCCAGGATCGCCCGAATCCCGTCGGCAATGGCGTAGTACCGGAAGTCGGGAACCCCGAAGAACCGCTTGGCCGCCTTGATGGCGTGGTGCGCCAGCACCGCCAGGCGCGTCGAGAGCCCCAGGTACACGGAGGCGAAGTACGTCACCGCCAACAGGAGGCAGTACATGTTCTGCAACCGGCGATATTTGAGAACCCGGATGTCCTCGACCTGGTAGCTCTGCTTGACGAACCGGATCGTCTCCTCCACGGTCCACCGCGTCAGATACGCCTCCACGGCCCACCACAACACCTTCCGCTTCTTTCGCATCGGCACGTTGGTCAACATCATCAGCGGCACTTCCCCGAAGCCCTTGACCACCACCATCCACAAGGGCTTCCCCGGACAAAAGGGCAGGCGCACTTCCCGGAATCCGAACTCCACCCGGACCGCCTTGGGTTTTCCGCCCATCTCCCGAACCACCGTCTCCGCGTACGGCAGGGGGCACCCCTGCGCCAACGACAGCGCTTCCTGCGGTCTCCCGCCGAACCACAGGTGACGATCTCCCACCAGCCGAATCAGAAACCGCCGATCCTCCTCAAGAAGAGGACGAAACAAGTGCTCCCGATCCCCGCCCCGGTCCATGACCCAGATCCCGAGGCCTCCGCAAGCTCCCGACACCTCACGGATGGCCCCAAGGATCTCTTCGTTCTCGCTCTCGAACCGAGGAGACGCACACGAATACAGGTGCCCCCACAACGGCACGATCTCTTTCTGCGACACAGATGCCCCCACCACTTGCAGAGTCCCGTATCCCGGGCCGATCTCCTTCGAGCTGCCGTCCCGCACCTGCGCAAGGTACTCCATTTTCTTCGCGTACTTCTTCGACAGGTCCGACAGGTCCAGGATCAGAAGCGTCTCTTTGCCCACACGGGAAGCCCCCGCCTGCAACACCTGCGATCGGACCGAAGCCCCAAGACCTTCCCGATACAACTGCGCGCTCAACCGGTTCTCCGTCTTGATCTCGGGAATCTCCTCATCCAGCGAACGGCAGATCTCCGAAAGTCTGACCGACTGGCGTGCGCAGATCCCAAAGAGCGTCTCCCGGACAAAGCGCCTTGCCACCTTGGGCAATCCCACCGAAACCTTCCCCGAAAATTCCACCAGGCGCTCTTTCAATTTCCCCGCGATCCGGGCAGAATGCATAGCGGGCCTCCTCCGCAGAATCAAGGTTTTGTCTTACTCGCACCCTCGATTCTACGGCAGCGAGGCCCGCTCTTTCTTCCCAATCATCCCAACGAAAAGTTTCCCCGAAAAAACCTCGTGTACACTTCCAACTCGGGACAACCTCCCGATCCAAAACAACTATCCGGAAAAATCAGTCAGTTTTCGGGGAAAGTCCTGGGATTTTTCGAGGAAGGGAACCTGCCCGGCGAGGCGATCCCCCCGGAGACGAGTATGCGGACCGCGTGCTCGACCGACATGTCCAGGCGCACCACGTTCTCCTCGGGAATGAAGAGCAACTCTCCGAGGTAGATGTGGTTG
>DATEXR010000200.1 GCA_035256765.1 Candidatus Deferrimicrobiaceae bacterium
CGGAACGTCTCCTCGTATCCGATTCCGAAGAGTTCATTGTACATCATTTTGCCGGCGTAGGAGGAATTGCTCTGAAGGCCGATTTCGTAGGTTCCGACCATCCACTGTTTCGCGCGGCCCAACTCCTCCGCCGTGATCCCGTTCGTCCTCACCTCGGAGATGATCTTCAGGGTGTCCGTGATCGCCCCGTCCCGCTTGTCGGGGCTGGTCCCCATGTAGAACGCGAAGAACCCCGGATCGACCTGCTCCGAGGAGAAGGAGGTCACCGCGTACGCCAGGGATTTCTTGTCCCGGAGGTCGGTGAAGAGCCTGCCCCCCTGCCCCGCGAGCGCCGACCCGAGCACGTCGAGGGCGTACCGGTCGGGGTCCGTGAACCTTGCTCCGGTGTACCCGATGAGGAAGTGCACCTGCTCCTTGTCCCGGGTTTCCTCCGCCCGGCGGATCCCCCCTTCCTCGGGCACCGGCATCGGCCCGAGCGGGACGAAGCCCTCGTTGCGGGGGAAGTCGCCGAAGAATTCCCTGACGGCCGAGAGCGCTTCCTGCACGCCGATGTCCCCGGACACGGAGATCACCATGTTGCGCGGATCCGCCCACCTCCGGTAGAACCCCTCCACATCCTCCCGGGTCATCCCCCGGACCGACTCCTCCGTCCCCAGCGGGTCCCGGGAGTACGGGTGGTCCCCGTAATGGGCGGCAAGGAAAAGGAGGATGACCGATTGGGTCATATCGTCCTTCTGGAGCTTTAGCCTCCCCAGAACCTCCCGGCGCTTCTTCTCGAGCTCCTCGGCCGGGAACGTGGGCGACCGGAGAGACTCGGCGAAGAGACGGAACCCGGCGGCGAAATCCCTGCTCAGAAAGCGGGCCCGCATGCCGAAGACGTTTCTTCCCGAAAAGCCGGAGAGATCGGCCGCCATGTTCTCGACCGCCTCCGCAATTTCCCGCGCCGTCCGTTCCTTCGTCCCTTTCGTGAGCATCTCCGCCATGATCGCGGAAACCCCGCCCTTCTCCCTCGGCTCCCCGCGAAGCCCGCTCAGGAAACCGGCCTCGACGGCGACCACGGGGACGGCCCGGTCCTCCCGGACGATCACCCGGATGCCGTTTTCCAGGACTTCCTTCACGACGGTCCCTCTCTTTTCCGAGCCGACCGCCTCCCGCATCGCCTCCCGGTACGCCTCCCCTGCGATCCTTCGGACCTCCTCCCCGGGGAGCAGGCCCGCATCGCCCTGCGGGACGACGGCCGCCACGGTGAGGTTCTCCGGCGTCAGATATTTCCGGGCCGCCGCGGCAATGTCATCGGCCGTCACCGCACGGATCTTCCGGAGGTACTGCTGCTCGAACCCGGCGTCGCCCAGGGTGGTCTCGAAGAACCCGACGTGGCGCGCGATGGCCCCCTGGGACTCGAGGGAATAGACGAACTCGCTCTCGGTGGCCGTCTTGGCCCGGGCAAGCTCCTGGCCTTGCGGGGGCGCCGCCGCGAGACGGAACGTCTGCCGCAGAATTTCCCGCAGCGCCTCCTTGGCTTTCTCGGGAGCGCCCGTGGCCGACACGATCAGGGCGCCGGGGTCCTTCGGGGTATAGGCGGAGGCGCTCACCGAATCGACCAGCCCCCGGACGTCCTTCACCTCGTGATAGAGGCGGGAGGTATGCCCGCTCCCCAGAATCAGGGAGAGGAGGTCCCAGGCGAAAACGTCCTCGTCGCGCATCGAGGGCCCGTGGAATCCGATGTCGAGGTAGGCGCGCTTCGCGTCCCGCTCCTGGACCTTCACCCGGGTATTCTCCTGCGGCGGCTCGGCGGGCGCATCGGCGGACGGGGCCTCGTGGGTCGGAAGGGGAAGGAAGGCTTTCTCGATCGCCGGGCGGGCCTTCCCCGGGTTCACGTCGCCCGCGATCACGAGCACCATGTTCCCCGGATAATAATAGCGGGAGAAGTACGAAAGGAGGTCGTCCCGGGTGGTCTTCCGGATGGTGTTGTCGTACCCGATCACGGGCCGGCCGTACGGGTGGACGCGGTACATCTCCCGGAACAGGGCTTTCCCGTTCATCCTTCCCGGGTTGTCCTCGTTCATCCGGAGCTCCTCGAGGATGACCTCCCTCTCCTTGGCCAGTTCGTCCGCGTCGAACACCGAGTTCCCGATGGTGTCGGCCAGGATGTCCAGTGCGTTTTCCAGGTAGCGGCCCGAGATCGTGATGTGGTACACCGTCTGGTCGAAGCTCGTGTAGGCGTTGATCTGGCCCCCGAGGGACTCCACCTCCCGCGCGATCTGGCCGGGACCCCGTCTCTTCGTCCCCTTGAAGGCCATGTGCTCCAGGATGTGGGACATCCCCGCGCGCTCATCGGGTTCGGTGGCGCCTCCCGCCTTGACCCAGACCTGTACGGCGACGACCGGAGAGGAGTGGTTTTCCCGGAACACGACGGTCAGACCGTTTCCCAGCATGAATGTCTCGACCAATTTCGCCCCCTCCGCCGCCGTTTTTCCGTCCGCCGCCCCCGCGTCAGGCGGGGCGGCTCCCCACACGCAGCACGCCGCCCACAGGCAGAGAATCGCAAGGATCGTCCTGTGCCCCTTACGCGTCATCGGTCATCTCCTTCCCGGCGTTCGTCCCTTCCCGGTCTTCCCTACACAGATGACCGAAGCCCGGACTTGGTTCCCCGGGAGACGGGAGCGCCCATTATATCCCAGGTCCCCCGGTCCTCTCCCGGTTGTGTGACGGGCGGATTCCGTCTATCCTATGCGGGACATCGATCGCCGGCAGGGAAAAAGGAGACGCTCCATGGGGCAAAAGCGGAGAACGGACAAAGGTGCGGCGCAAGCCGCGGGGGACAAGCGGAAGAGGGCTGCCGGGAGCGGACGGAAGAAGATCGATCTGCCCCCGGACCGCCTCAGCGCCCAGGCGATGGAAGGGAACGAAGCGGCCTTTCTCGCCCTCGTGAGGTTTCACTCCACCTTCAACCCCGTCCCCCTCACCCCCGAGCTGCTCCTCGTCGCCGGGCTGGACGACGTCACGAGGAAGCGGCTCGCGGGCCGGCTCAAGCGAAAGGAGGACAAACTCCTGCGGCCCTTCCCGACCATCGACCTGATGTTCTGGGGGGAGGAGTGGGTCCAGAAGACCCTGGACCGGTTCCTGTGGAACAGGCGCGGCGGGAAAAAAGCCCCGAACGCGGCTTTTCTCCGGAGACTGTGGGATGCGTCCAGCGAGGGAACGATGCTCCAGCTCCGGATTTACAAGAAGGCGGCCGTGACCCCTTCCGCGTGGGTCCGGGTGAAGTACCCCCACTTCGCCAACCTCGGGCTCTCGGATTCCCAGACCCTCAAGGTCGCCCGGGCGGAAGGGTGCAGGTTCGGGGAGAGCGAGTTCCTCGCGGCCGTCCGCCGGTTCAGCCGGCGAAACCCTCTTTCCGGGCCCCGCCGAACAACTCCGCCGCGCTGATCATGAACGGGCGAAGGGCTTTGGGCTTTTGCGGCTCGAGGTCCGTGGGCGGACCGGGCCGAAGGCCCGACCGGTAGGGGTGTTCCTCGACGACTTTGAGGTGCCTGCGGATCAGCAGTTCGATCGCCGGGAGACCGGGCCTTTCCCCGATGTCGCAGAACGACAGGGCGATCCCCGACAGGCCCGCCCGTCCCGTGCGTCCGGTGCGGTGGATGTACGATTCCGGGTCATTGGGCAGATCGTAGTTCAACACGTGGGAAAGCCCCACGATGTCCAGACCCCGGGCCGCGATGTCGGTCGCCACGAGGACCCGCGTCTTCCCCTGCCGGAAATCCGAAAGCGCCTGCTCTCTCGCCCTCTGCGTCTTGTCCCCGTGGATCGCCTCCGTGGAGATCCGCGCCCGGGCGAGATGCCTCGCGACCCGGTCGGCGCCGTGGCGGGTGCGCGTGAACACCAGGACGTTCCGAAGCGTCGGGTCGGCCAACAGGTGTTGCAGCAGCGCCGCCTTGTCGGGTTTCTCCACCAGGTACAGGAAGTGCTCGACGGCATCCGGCGCGGGCGCCTGCGGCGTGACCGCCACCTGGACGGGGTCGCGCAGGATCGTATCCGCCAGCCTCCGGATGTCCCCGGGGATCGTGGCGGAGAAAAACAGGGACTGCCGGCGGGGCGGCAGTTTGTCGACCAGCCGGCGAATGTCGTAGATGAAGCCCATGTCGAGCATCCGGTCGGCCTCGTCCAGGACGAAGATCTCGATGCCCCCTAGCCGCACCAGGCCCTGCGACATCAGGTCGAGAAGCCGGCCGGGGGTGGCCACGAGAATATCCACGCCTTCCTGAAGCGCCCGCTCCTGCGGCACCTGGCTGACCCCGCCGTAGACCGTCGTCTGGCGCAGGCCGGTATGCCTCCCGTATTCGCGGAAGCTCTCCCCGACCTGGATGGCCAGTTCCCTCGTGGGAGTGAGCACCAGGGCGCGAACGGGACGAAACGCCCGCCCCTTCCCCTTCCGGCCGGCCGGCGGTCCCTCCTGTCCGTCCCGCGACCGGCTGAGCTTTTGCAGGATGGGAAGCGCGAAGACCGCGGTCTTCCCGGTCCCGGTCTGGGCGCACCCCAGCAGATCCTTTCCCGCCAGCACGTGGGGGATCGCCTTCTCCTGGATCGGAGTGGGCACCGTGTACTTCTTCGCCCTCACCGCGCGCAGCAGTTCGGGGGAAAATCCAAAATCCGAAAACGTCATTCCTTCTTCCTCCATTCGAGAATCGTTTGTCCGGGCGCACCATGTCCTGGCGCCGCACGGCTCTTTGCCATGCCGAATCTTACGGGAAATGCTGCAAACGGCCTGGAGGGGAGGCAGAGCCGCTTCTTCGGAAGGAATGCTTCCGGATCATTTCCGACGTGGGATCCAACAAAACTTAATTATCATGACACTGGGTGCGGAAAATAGCAAGGAAATCATTCCCTGCCTCTTTTTCGGGATACCCAATAGGGAGGAGGGACCGGGGAATCATCCGGGGGGCGGCACGCAAGGGCGCCACCCCCCGAGCCCCTTGGTTCGCGGACGGGTCGGTCAGCGGGTCCCCGCGGGTTTCTCCTGCCCGGCTCCTTCCGTTTCCGCCGGCCCCTTGATCGACATCAGCTCGATGTCGAAGACGAGGGTCGCGTTCGGCCCGATCGGACCGGCGCCCCGCTCCCCGTAGGCGAGCTCGGGGGGGAGGAAAATCTGCCATATGTCGCCGACCTTCATCCGCTGGAGCGTCTCCGTCCACCCGGCGATGACCCCGTTGACCGGAAAAACGGCCGTCTGCTCCCGTTTGTAGGAGCTGTCGAACTCGGTCCCGTCGATCAGGGTGCCGCGGTAGTGGGTCTCCACCATGTCGGTTTCCTTCGGCGAGGGGCCGGCACCCGACCGGATCACCTTGTACTGCAGGCCGCTCGGAAGGGTGAGAACCCCTTCCTTCTTGCCGTTTGCGGCCAGATAGGCCTCCCCGTCCTTCTTGTTCTTTTCCGCGATCTGCCTGCGCTGCTCCTGGGCCCTGGCCACCAGATCCTGCTGGAAGGCCATCAGCGTCTCCTTTATCTCCTCGCCGGTGAGGAGGGTTTCCCCTCCGGACATGGCGTCCCGAACCCCTTTCGCGAGGAGGTCCGGGTCGATATCGATCGACTGCTTCTTCAGGTTGCTCCCGATGTCCATCCCGATGCTGTAGCTGATCTTCTCCTTCATGCCCGCAAGCTTGGGCGCATCCGCCGCGCTTGCGTGACCGGCCAGAAGAAGTGCGGCCGCCGCTGCCACCCAACGGAGTTTCATCGATTCTCCTTTCGCGCTCCCCAAGGAAGTGGTCTCCCCGCCGGAAAACAGGCCCTCCGGGGCGAGGAAGAAAAAAGCCCTACCAGTATACGCCAGGGC
>DATEXR010000201.1 GCA_035256765.1 Candidatus Deferrimicrobiaceae bacterium
ACGCAATTCACCGGGGACATTCCTGATTCATCCCCGGGATGCGGGAGAGGAGTGTCCCCGCCCAACGCTCCGCGGAACCCCCCGCATCGCCCCGGGTCCCCGGTTGCCGGCACCCTCGCAACGGGGCGCGCCGTGGGCGGAGCAGGCCGAAGGAGGAGGGCGGAGTGAGGTTAAGCGCAGCCGTGCGGATCCATCGCACGGCGAGCCACGAACGGAGCCCCCTCCGAGGCCGCGGAGCCGATCAAGGGCGCCCTCGCGTCGGAGCGCAGCCGTGCGGGTTCACCGCACGGCGAGCCACGAACGAAGTCCCCCCTCCGAGGCGGCGGAGCCGATCCCGGGCACCCTGCGATGTGCCTCAGCGCAGCATCTCGAGGAACGCCTGGATCCGGATCTTCGTCCGGCCGTCGAGGGGTCCCGGTTCGTCGCCCTCCAGCGTGAGGACCGGCAGGTCGACCTCCTCGCGGAGCAGGATGTCCTCGATCTGCCGGAAGCAGAACGACTGGACGTAGTGGACCACCCCGCGCGCTTGCCGTCGGGCGACTTCCCCGCGAATGTCCTTGAGACGCTCGAAGAAGGAGTAGGGGTAGGTGTATTCCCGGTACTGCTCGGTGAGCGACCGCGTGGCCTGCGGCATCGCGAACTGCCGCTGCACCTCGTTCAAAACCGCCCGCCCCCCCGCCTCCTCGAAGAAGGCGTGCAGCCCCGAGGTGATCGGCGGGACGCCGACGAAGGCGATCGGGACCAGGTCGCGCCGGGCCGGCCGGCGCCGCGCTTCGGCGAGGAAGGCGAGGGCCCTGCGCTCGTACCCTTCCGGGTCCCCTTCGAAGTCCGAGCAGGAAACGAGCCACAGGTGGTTCTCCTCTCCCGTCACCTTCCCCTCCCGCCAGGTCAGCCGGTCGATCTCGAGGGCCGCCTGGCGGACGGCGTCGAGCTTTTTCTTCTCGGTCTCCGCGCGGGCCATCGTCGTGCCGAACCGGCGGGCCATCTTCCGGATTTCGAGGGAAAGGGCCCGGGGGTCCCGGTCGTACGGGAAAGCGAAGGGGGTGACGTTCACCCCCCGGTACTGGAGCACCTCCATGAGCGCCTGGGTGAAGCTGCAGTCTCCCCGGGAGACGGCGATCACGTCGGTTACGCCGTGCGTGCGGACGACCCCGTAGATCCCCTTGACCCAGCCGCAGCTGTTCCGCGGGAAGCCGTCGGCTTCGGCGAGCCGGACATACCGGGAGGGGTCGGGCGAGGCGATGAAGAGGTTGTTGAGGTCGACGGGGGTGTGCCCCGCGGCGTACAGGACCTCGACCGGGATCGTGGTGGTGAAGCCGACGCGCGTGATGTCAGTCCCCTCGGATGAAGAGGAAGTAGATCAGAACGGCCACGACCAGGACCGAGCCGATCACGAACACCCCCATGTTCATATCCAGGGAGGTCCTCCCCTCGCCGAGCCTCGAGTATCGGACGACGGCCACCAGAGCTGCCACGCCGAAGAGGGAAAGAGCCAGGAACCGCCACCGCATGAAGAGGGAGATCAGGAAAAGCGCGCCGGCGGCGAACATGACCCGGGGATCGGACGCGATCTGCAGGATATGCGTATCGATCAGGAAATCGACGATTCCGCGCAAGGCTTCCCTCCTTTTCCGGTCGTTTGGTTGACAAGGATACGATAGCGTCTTAAGGTAGGAAAATCAAAGAATTAGGGGGGGGTGTGGATCGGCCGGTCGGGGTGTTCGATTCGGGAGTGGGAGGATTGACCGTCCTCCGCGAACTGGCGAGGGCCCTTCCCGGCGAGCGGTTTCTCTACCTCGGGGATACGGCCCGGGTCCCGTACGGGACCAAATCGGGGGAGACCGTCACCCGGTATTCCATCGAGATCGCCAACTACCTCATCACGCATCACGACATCAAGATGCTCGTGGTGGCGTGCAACACGGCTTCGTCCCTCGCCCTGCCCGTTCTCCGGAAGATCTACAAGATTCCCGTGGTGGGGATGGTGGACCCTTGCGTGCGCCGCGCCGCCTCTTTGCCGCACAGGGAGAGGATCGGAGTAATCGGGACCGCCGGCACGATTCGTTCGGGAGCGTACGAGCAGGCGATTCGCGCCGCCGTTCCCGCCGCCCGCGTCGTCAGCGTGCCGTGTCCCCTCCTTGTCGCCCTGGCGGAGGAAGGGTGGGTCGAAACGGCGGTGACGCGTTCCGTGATCGCCGAATACCTCGCGCCATACCGGTCGGATCCTCCGGACTCCCTCATCCTCGGGTGCACCCATTACCCCGTGCTCAAGAACTCGATCCGGGAATTCCTGGGCGGGAACACGGTGCTGATCGACTCCGGGGAGGAGTCGGCGCGTGTCGTGGATATCCTCCTTTCGGAGGGAGAAATGAAGGGGGACGGGAAGCGGCCCGGGGTTGTTTTCCTGGTCACCGACGATCCGGAGCGCTTCCGGAGCGTGGGAGAGTCGTTCTTCGGAGAAAAGATAGATCCCGTGGAGAAGGTTTCCCTGTGACCGGGCGCAACTTCCCCCCGGCTTCCGCCGAAACGTGTGGAGGGGTGTTCCGGTCCGGCCCGCCCGGGGCCGGCACCGGGAAAAGGAACGAGGTGTAACCGAACATGGGGACGTCGAAGTTCCGCGTGCTTTCGGGGTTCAATCAAAACTTCCGATACAAGGGAAAGACCTATCACATCCAGACCGAAGACAGCGGCCGGGGCAACGCGGCGATCATGACCCACGTCTATCTCGGCGGGGTGATCCTGTCCACCGCCCGGCAGACGTACCATGATCTGCTCTCCCTGCCGGACTGGGAAAACCTCCTCCGCGAACGGATGAAGGTGCAGCACCTCGGGGAGATCCGCAAATTGTTCTCCGGAACCTTCGAGCCGCAGGTGGGAAACCCGGCGGGCGATGATTGAGGCGTTCCGCGTCGGCGCCGTCTCGCGGGGGCGGACCCTCTGGGAGGGGCTTGACCTTGCCGCGGGGGACGGCGAGATCTGGGTCGTAACCGGCCCCCCTGCCTGCGGGAAGACGCTCCTGATGCGGATTCTGCGCGGGGAGAGGCGGCCCGACTCCGGGGATGTCGTCGCGGGGGGGGAGTCCCTGTACCGGGGAAGCCCGGGACATAACCTGCGCTTTCGCGCCTTTTCGGGTATGGTGCCGGAATATCTCCCCGTCCCGCCGGGAAGGACCGTGGGGGACCTCTTTCGCCTCTCCGCGCTCGCCGCGGGGGGTGTGGTTGCCGCGGAGAGAACGAGGCGGATGGAGGAACTGCTCGCGATCGTGGGGCTTCCCGGGGTGGAGGGAGCGGAGGTTTCGTCCCTCTCGGCATCGGAGCGGGCCAGGGCCGCGCTCGCGGTGGAACTTTTCCGGAGCCCGAAGTATCTCTTTCTCGATATGCTTCTTGCCAACGCGGGAAGGGAGTGGGAGGAAAGGCTCTGGGGCTTGTTCCGGGCGCTGGCCAAGGAGGAGAAAACGATTCTCCTGATGGAGCGCCGCCTGCCCGACCGGTGGCAGGGGGCGAAGGAAATCCTCTCCCTGTCCGCGGGGCCCTTTACCTGGTCCCGGATGGCCGCTTTTCCGCCGCAGCGGCAAGGCGCGCCTGCGGCCCCCGCCCCGTCGGGCGTCCCGGGAGACCGGCCCGGTGGAGAGGCCGGGGGGGACGGGACGCCGGGGCAGGACGGGCCGGCCCGGGAAGCGACGAAGGGGGAGGAATGAGCGGTCCCTCGCTGTGGTGGATCGACTGGAGCCTGCACGGGAAACCGATGCGGCGGGAGACCGTCGGCCGGTTCCTGCTCTGTTTTTTCGTGGCCTCGTATTTCCTGGCGATGCTTCTGTCGGGGGGGGGCAACCGGTTTCTCTCCGCGCAGTACACGATGACCGTCATCCTGCGCGGAGGCGTCCCCGACGAGGAGGGGGAAGGTATCGGGGGGAAGGTCGCCGCGTTGCCCCAGGTCCGGGAGGCGAATTACCGGAACCCGGAACAGGCATGGAAGGAGTTCCTTGCGGCCTACCCGGGGCTCGAATCGGTTCGGAGCGCCGGGAAGAACCCCCTTCCGGGGTATGTGGAGATACGCCTTCGGCCCGGGGGGATGTCCGAAGAGGGGATCGGGGGAGTCCGGGATGCGATCGAGCCCCTTCCCCAGGTCGAGAAGATCCTTTCGGGCGGGGACGTCATGGCGAGCCTCCTGCGGATGAAGCGGTGGGCCAACGCCGTTCTCTGGGGCGGCTTCGCCCTGGCGTGCGTCGTGTTCGCGATCGTTCTCGGGATGCAGGAGAAGGCCCGGGCGGCCAGGCTTGCCCCCGAAGTCTCCTTCCTCGCGGACAGGGGGGTTCCGGGAGGAAGGATCGCCGCGAGGCGGGCCGCCGGCGCGTTCGTCGCCGGGGGGCTGCTCGCCTTTCTTGCCGCCGGCGCGTCCTGCGCCGCTATGTTCTTCCTGTCCGGCCGCTTCTCTTTCGTGCGCGTCGCGGTGGGCCCCGCGCAGGAGTTGCAGGACGCGCGGGTTGCCCTTCCCGCGGCCCTGTTCCTTCTGTCCGCCGCGATTCTCCAGGCGCTGGCCTCTCTTGCCGGGTGGCGCGCGGCTTTTCCCAAGGGAAGATGACGGTTTTCCGCGCGCCGGCGAAATCCGCTCTCTGCGCGGCGTTGATCGCCGCCCTTCTGTTCGTCCCGGGCTTCGCCTCCGCGGGAAGTACGCAGACCCGGCTCGGCAAAGAGAAGGCGCGTCTTACCGAGTTGCGCAAAAAGGCGGAGAAGGCGGCGGCCGAGCTCGACGAAACCCTGGAGCGCGAGCAGTCGGCGCGCCACAAGGTGGACGACATCCGGAAGCGGCTTGCCCGCCAGCGGATCCTCATCGCGCGGATCGACCGGAAGCTTTCCGAGCTTGCCCGGGAAATGGAGAAGGCCGAATCGGAGGTCCGCGCCATCGAGGAGGAGCGGGCGAGCACGCAGCAGCGGCTGGATCGGGCGGCGGTCCTTGCCTTTCGCGGGGAGAGGGACCACGCGGGACTGGTCCCCGCGGAGGCGCGCGGAGAGCGGCTTCGGTACTTCGCGAGGCGGGTGATCGCCTCGGAGGCGCAGAGGGCCGGCCGCCTCACGACCGAAAAGGAGGAGAAAGAGAACGCGCTCTCCGGAATCGAGCGCAAGGTCGAGTTGTCGGAGAAGAGGATCTCCCGGGAAAAGAGGGTGGGGGAGTCGCTCCAGTCGGAGCGGAAGAAGGAGGCGGGGCGGCTCGCGGGGATCCAGGCCCAGAAGGAAAAGAAGGAGAAGGAGCTCAAGGCCCTCCGCGCTCGCGTGGCGAGGATGGAGGCGCTCGTCACGCGGATCGAGCGTCAGGTGCGGGAGGCGGAGCGACGGCGTCCCCGGAAAGGGAAAGGGGAAGGCCCCGCGCGCTTCTCGGCCGTCCCGGGGGGGCTGGTCGCGCCCGTCCGGGGGAAGGTCGTGGGCCCCTTCGGAACGGTCCGGGACCCTGTCTTCGACGTCGACGTGGAGAACCACGGCGTGGAGATCGAAGCCCCTTCCGGATCGCCGATCCGCGCTATCGGGAAAGGGAATGTCGTCTTTTCCGGCACGGTTTCCGGATTCGGCAAGGTGCTCATCATCCAGCACGGCACCGGCCTCTTCTCCGTGTACGGAAAGGCGGAATCGTTCAGCGTCGCCCAGGACCAGGTCGTCGCGCCGGGGCAGAACATCGGCCGCCTTCCCGAGAGCCCCGGCGGGAAATCGGTGCTATACTTGGAACTCAGGGCCGCAGGGACCGCCATCGATCCCACGGCGGTGATCCCCCTTTCCCGATAAGGCGTGGACACCATGCCATACATTCCACGAGGTCAAGGAGGAGGTTCATGAAGGGGAGGAAATGGTGGGGCCCCGCGGCCGTCATCTTCGTGTTTCTCCTGGGGTTCATCTCCGGAGACATCACCTCGCACCGCTACATGGCCCAGGCGAACGTCGTATACGAAAAGCTGAAAATCTTCGGGGACGTCCTCTCCGCCGTCCAGACCAGCTACGTCGAGGAGCCGGACATGGACAAACTCGTGGAGGGGGCCATCAAGGGGATGCTTCAGAACCTCGACCCCCACAGTTCCTACCTGACCCCGGACATGATGAAGCAGATGGAGGTCGAGACGAAGGGGATGTTCGGGGGCCTGGGGATCGAGATCGGCATCAAGGACAGCATCCTCACCGTCATCTCCCCGATCGAGGACACGCCGGCGTTCCGCGAGGGGTTGAAGGCGGGCGACAAGATCGTGAAGATCGAGAACGAATCCACCAAGGAGATGACCGTGATGGACGCGGTCAAGCGTCTCCGGGGAGAGCCCGGGACGAAGGTGACGATCTGGATCGCCCGGGAGGGGTTCACGGAACCCAGGGCATTCACCATCACGCGCGACATCATCAAGATCAAGAGCGTGAAGACGAAAGACATGGGGGACGGGATCGGCTACATCAGGCTCCTCCAGTTCCAGCAGGACACCGACGACGAGCTGGAAAAGGCGCTCGAGGCGCAGAAGAAGGAGAAGAACGGGATGCGAGGCCTGGTGCTCGATCTGCGCAACAACCCGGGAGGGTTGCTGGACCAGGCGGTGAAGGTGGCGGACAAGTTCATCGAGTCGGGGCTCATCGTCTACACCGACGGGCGCATCGAGGCCCAGAAATACAAATACTCGGCCCACCGGGAAAAAACGTACAGCGGATTCCCGATCGTCGTCCTGGTGAACGCCGGTTCGGCCTCCGCGTCGGAGATCGTCGCGGGCGCGCTCCAGGACCACGGGCGCGCGGTCCTGCTGGGAACGCCGACGTTCGGCAAAGGGTCCGTCCAGACGATCATCCCGCTGGAGGACGGATCGGCCCTCCGGCTCACCACGGCCCGGTACTTCACCCCCAACGGGCGGTCCATCCAGGCGAAGGGGATCGAGCCGGATATCGTCGTGCGCGACGGACGGGATCCCGTCGCGGGGGCGCATCCCGGTCCGATCCGGGAGAAGGACATCGAGCGACACCTGCGAGGCGATGGGGAGGAAGGGACCCAGGAGACTCCCGAGGGGGAACCCCCTCCCGCCAAAGAGATCAGGATGAAGAAGGAGCTGCCGGGGGAGGAGAAGCCCGGCAAGGATTCCGCCGCCCCGGCCCTGGAGAAAAAGAAGGGCGAGGAGAAGGACGGCCAGCTTGAGCGGGCCGTGGAGCTGCTGAAAGGGTGGGAGATCTTCAAGACCCGCTTCATCGACAAGGCGAAGGCGTCCTGACGCGGTCCGGTTCCAGGGAAGGATGAAGCGCCGAACGTCCGAAAGGGGAGAGAGGAACGCCGGGAAGCGGTGGCGATGGGGGCCGCTGATGCTCGGGGCGTTTCTCGCGGGGCTTTTCACCATCGGCGCGGCGATTCTCATGCCCGGGGGGGAAAACAGGACCGGGGCATTCTCCCCGGCGCGGGAAGATCCCTCCGCCGTTCCCGCCGCGCCCGGCGGAGGCGCACAAAACGTCCCGGCGTCCCGGCAGCCGTTACCGCCGGGCGGCGCGATTCGGGGGGAGGGAACGCCGCCGCGCCTCGCGATCGTGGTGGACGATTGCGGGTACGACCCCACAAGAGACGCCGAGTGGCTGAAATTCCCCGAAAAAATCACGCTGTCGGTCATCCCCTTCGGTCCCTCCTCACGCCGGCTTGCGCAATCCGCACACGAGCGCGGCTTCGGGGTGCTGATTAACGTGCCGATGGAGCCCGAAGGGAGCGTTTCCGACCGGACGGAGGGGTTTCGGCTTCGCAGGGGGATGAGGGGGGAGGAAATGGAGACTCTGCTCGGCAGGATGATCGAGGAGAACCCCTGGGCAACGGGCGCCAGCAACCACATGGGCTCCGCCTTCACCGCCGACCTGGAATCGATGACGACGTTTGTCTCCCTCCTCAAGGGCAAGGGGCTGTTCCTCCTGGACAGCATGACCACCTCGCGGTCGGTTGCGGTCAGGGCCGCCCTCCAGGCGGGGATCCCGGTGGCGCGGCGCGACGTCTTTCTCGACGCGGACATGGCGCCGGAGGAGATGCGCGTGCAGTGGAAGAAGACGATAGCGATCGCCAAGGAAAAGGGGACGGCCGTCCTCCTCTGCCAAGGGAGGGAGGATTCTCTTCGGACGATGCTCGACCTCGTCCCGGACCTGGAGGCCGAAGGAGTGCGGGCCGTGACGCTCACCGAGCTGCTTTCGCCGGTGCGGTCGCTGTGAGCAAGGGACCTTCGGGCCCCCTCTTTCCTCCCGTCCCCTCCTCCGGCGCGGAAGATTCCTCGCGGAGAGTCGTGAGCGTTTCCGAGCTGACCGCGGGCATCAAGGGCTGCCTCGAAGGGACGTTCCGGTTCGTCCGCGTGGAAGGGGAGGTGTCGAACCACAAGCTGTCCCCTTCCGGGCACCGGTACTTTTCTCTCAAGGACGAGGGGGCCCAGATCCGAGTCGTCCTCTTCCGGGGCAGGGAGCGGTTCGTCTACGGAGAGATCCGGGACGGCCAGGTCGCGGTCGTCACGGGATCCGTGGGCGTCTACGAGAAGAAGGGGGAGTATCAGCTGTACGCCCAGTCCGTCGAGATGCGCGGACTGGGAAGCCTGCTCCTCGAGCTCGAGAAGAGGAAGGCGAGGCTCGCCGCCGAGGGACTGTTCGCCCCCGAGAGAAAGAGGCCCCTTCCCCGGTTTCCGGCCCGCATCGGGATCGTGACCTCGCGGGAGGGGGCGGCCCTGCGGGACATGATCCGCATTGCCCGGCGCAGGTGGCCCCCGATCGGGATCACGCTCGCCCCGGCGCTGGTGCAGGGGGAGAGCGCCGCCGTGGACATCGCGCAGGCGATCGAGGTCCTTGCCGCGCACGGCGGGGTCGACCTGATCATCGTGGGCCGGGGGGGGGGCTCGGTGGAGGACCTCTGGGCGTTCAACGAGGAGGCGGTCGTAAGGGCGATCGCGGCCTCTCCCGTTCCGACGATCAGCGCCGTCGGGCATGAAACCGACTTCACCCTCGCGGATCTGGCCGCGGATCACCGGGCGGCGACGCCCACGGCCGCCGCGCAGATGGCCGTACCCGACAGGGCGGAACTCCGGGATCGCGTCGCGAACCTGTCGATGCGCCTCCGGAAGACGGAGCAGTACCGGAGAGAGACGCTTCGCCGCGAGTGGCGGATCGCGGTGGGAGCCCTGTCCGACCCGCGCCCCCTCCTCCAGGCGCGGCGGTACGCGGTCGTGGAACGGACCGACGCGCTCGGGGAGGTGTTGCGCGGCGCGATGCGGGGATGGAGAGAGACGGTGGCGGCCCTCGCCGGATCCGTGCGCCTCCATTCCCCCGCCGCCTGGGTCTCCCGGAGACGGGGGGATCTCGCGCTCCTCGCGGAGCGGGCGGCACGCCAATCGGACGCCAGGCGCGCGGGGTATCGGCGCGCGATCGAGGTCCTTGCGGGAAAACTCGCGGCCCTCGACCCGACGTCGGTCCTGAGCAGGGGATACGCCATCGCGACGCACCGGGGCACGGGTCGCGCGGTACGGTCTTCCTCCGAAGTAGCCCCGGGAGACGCGGTCGACGTCCGGGTGGCCGACGGGGCGTTCGGCGCGGTGGTGGAGGGGAAGAAAGGATGAGGACGACGACCCTCGCCCTTCTTTTTCTCGTTCTCCTTTTTCCCCTTCCCGCCCCGGGGGGCGGGGACGTGCCGGTAGCCGCGGCGGCGGGCGCGTTCCCGGTCCGGCTTTCCGCCGGGCAGCCGGCCCAGGGAGATTTGCTGGTCGTGGAGGCGACGCCCCCGCCCGGGGCGGACAACGTCGTCATGGTCTGGAAGGGACGGGAGATCCCGATGCGGGAGGAAGGGGCGGGGCGCTTCCTGGGACTGGTCGGGGTTGATCTTCTGGAGCCGCCGGGGACCGCCGTTCTTTCCGTCCGGGGGTCGCAGGAAGGCGAAACCTTCCGGGTCGAGTCGCGGATCGAGGTCCGCAAAGGGACCTTTCCGGTGCAGGAACTCACCCTGCCCAAATCGATGACGCAGTTCGACGCCGCGACCCTCGAACGGATCAGCCGGGAGGCGAGGGCGTTGGAGGAGCGGTTCTCCCGCGTCTTCTCCCCTCCCGCCTGGAGTTTCCCGTTTCTCCCGCCGGTGGCGGAGTACCGGCCAAAGGGGTTCGGCGTCCGCAGGCTCATCAACGGCGAGCCCCGCAGCCCCCATGCCGGAGTGGACGTGGATCTCCCGGCGGGGACGCCCGTCGTGGCGATCGCGGACGGGGCCGTGACGTTTGCGGGGGAGCAGTTCTTCGGCGGGAACTCGGTGGTGCTGGACCACGGGGGAGGCCTCTTCAGCATCTATTACCATCTGCAGGATATCGCCGTCTCCGAGGGACGGAAGGTCGCCCGCGGGGAGAGGATCGGCGCGGTCGGTGCGAGCGGGCGGGCAACGGGGCCCCACCTCCACTTCGGCGTCCGGGCCGCGGGGGGGCGGATCGACCCGTCGCTCCTTTTTTCCCTTCCATCGCGTTGACCGTTTCCCGGCGCAGCCAATATAATGAATCGTTACTGGGGGGGAGCATGCCGGCGAAGGGGAAAGAGCACACCTTTGAAGAGGCCCTGAAGAGCCTGGAAAATGTCGTCGCGAAGCTCGAATCGGGCGAGACGAACCTCGAGGAGTCGATCCGGCTCTTCGAGGAGGGGATGAGGTTGTCCGTCCTCTGCCAGAAGCGGCTCGACGACGCCGACAAGAAGATCGAGACGCTGTTGCGGAAACCGGGCGGGGTCGTCACCGGGACGGAAGACGAGGCAAGCATTCTCGGGGATGAGGAGTGACGTGCAGGCTACCGGGGATCCCGTCGGCGCGGTCCGGTTCGTGCGGTTGACATCCCTTGTCGAGGAGAGCCTGCTCGGTTTCCTCTCCCCGGACGTGTGCCCCATCCCGGTTCTCCTGCGGGAGGCCATGGAGTACGCCCTGACCTCGGGAGGAAAGCGGATCCGGCCGGCGGTGCTCCTCTCGTCGGGGACCGCCGTGGGGGGGGAAGAGATGGACCTGCTCCCGTTCGCGTGCGCGGTGGAATATGTGCACACCTATTCGCTGATCCACGATGACCTGCCGGCGATGGACGACGACGATTTCCGGAGGGGGCGCCCCGCCTGCCACAAGGCGTTCGGCGAGGCGGCGGCGATCCTGGCGGGCGACGCCCTTCTGACCGAGGCGTTCCGGGTCATGGGGGAATCCCCTCTGGCGGGCAAGGACCCGGCGAAGGCGGTCCGGGCTTCGGCGCTGCTGGCGCGCGCGGCAGGCGCCTCCGGGATGGCGGGGGGCCAGATGATGGACCTTCGCCCCGACGCCGGGGAAGGGCAGCCCGTGCCGGGGGGAGGGAAGGCGGCGACCATCGAGGCGATCGACCTGAAAAAGACGGCGGCCCTCCTTTCCGCCGCGGCCGCGATGGGGGGGATCCTGGGCGGCGGGACCGGCGAGCAGGTGGAGGCTCTTTCCCGCTACGGGAGAGCGCTGGGACTTCTGTTCCAGATCACGGACGACATCCTGGACGAGACGGGAAGCTTCGAGGAGTTGGGGAAAGCGGTCGCCAAGGACCGGCAGCGGGGGAAACTCACCTACCCCGCCGCCCTGGGGATGGCGGAGGCCGCCGCGAGGGCGGAATCCCTCCGCCGGGAATCGCTTCTGGCCCTCTCGCCGTTCGGCGGAGAGGCGGAGATCCTCCGGGAGATCGTCCGGATGGTGGCCACAAGGAGATCATGAGTTGACCCCGCAGGGACTGCTTTCGACGATTCATTCCCCGGAGGACCTGAAGAAGGTCCCGAAGGAGAGACTCCCGGAGGTCGCCGCGGAAATCCGCGAGATGATCGTCCACAGCGTCGCGGCCAGCGGAGGGCACCTCGCGTCGAGCCTGGGCGTCGTCGAGCTGACCCTGGCTCTCCACTACGTCTTCTCGTGCCCGCGCGACCGGATCGTCTGGGACGTCGGCCACCAGGCGTACGCGCACAAGATCCTCACGGGGAGGAGGGATGTCTTCCCCACCCTTCGCACCTACGGGGGGATCTCCGGCTTCCCGCGGATCGCGGAGAGTCCGTGCGACGCCTTCGGGACGGGGCACTCCGGCACGTCGATCTCCTCCGCGCTGGGCCTTGCCGTGGCGAGGGACCTGAAAAGCGAGAGCCACAAGGTCATCGCGATGATCGGCGACGGGTCGCTCACCTCCGGGCTCGCGCTCGAGGGGCTCAACCAGGCCGGACACCAGAAGCGGGACCTCATCGTGATCCTGAACGACAACGAGTGGTCCATCTCCCAGAACGTGGGAGCCCTCTCGGGGTACCTCAACCGGATGATGACGGGCAGGTTCTACACCTCCTTCCGGAAGCGCGTCGAGATGTTCCTCAAGTCGATGCCCCACGGGAAGATGCTCGCCCGGATCGGGAAAAGGGCCGAGGAGCTCACCAAGGGGTTTATCGTCCCGGGGCTGCTCTTCGAGGAGCTCGGATTCACGTATGTCGGCCCGATCTCCGGACACAACCTCGACGACCTCGTGGGGACATTCCTGAACCTGGAGAACCTCGAGGGGCCCATCCTCGTTCACGTGGTGACCGAGAAGGGGAAAGGATACCCGCCGGCGGAAGCCAACCCCGAACGGTTCCACGGCGTGGGCGCGTTCGACCCCGTGACGGGGAACGGCGCGGGGAAGGAAACGCTCCCCACGTACACGGATGTTTTCGGGGACGCCATTCTGGGGATCGGCAGGGAGAATCCGAACGTGGTGGCGATCACCGCGGCCATGTGCGGCGGGACGGGTCTCGTCAAGTTCCGCGAGGCCTTCCCGAACCGGTTCTTCGACGTCGGCATCGCCGAGGCGCACGCGGTCACCTTCGCCGCGGGGCTCGCCCGGGAGGGGAAGATCCCCGTGGTCGCGGTCTACTCGACATTCCTCCAGCGCGCCTACGACCAGATCGTCCACGACGTGTGCCTGCAGAACCTTCCCGTCGTCTTCGCCGTCGACCGGGGCGGGATCGTCGGCGCGGACGGGGCGACGCACCAGGGGCTTTTCGACCTCACGTACCTGCGCCACATCCCGAACATGTCGCTGATGGCGCCAAGGAACGAGGCGGAGCTGGTCCGGATGCTCCGGACCGCCGTCTCCGCCGGCCGGCCCGCCGCCATCCGGTACCCCCGGGGAGCCGCCGCGGGGGTTGCCATTCCCGCGGACCCCGAACCCGTCCCTTGGGGAAAAGCGGAGCTGCTCGCCGACGGGAAGGAGATCCTCCTCCTCGCCATCGGTTCGACGGTGGCGACGTCCCTGTCCGCCGCCGGGGAACTCCGGAAGTGGGGGATCTCGGCCGCCGTGGTGGACGCCTGTTTCGTCAAGCCGATGGACGCCGATCTCATCGTTCCCCTCGCTCAGCGCATCGGACGGGTGCTGACGGTCGAGGAGAACATGCTCGCGGGGGGGTTCGGCAGCGCCGTTCTCGAAATGCTCGAGGAGCACGACGTGCACCTCCAGGGGTTCCGCCGGATCGGGGTGCGGGACACCTTCGTGGAGCATGGATCGCAGGCCGAGCTGCGCGCGGCGTGCGGTCTTTCCGACGACGCGGTGGTCGCGGAGGCGGTGCGCCTCTGTTCCCAGGGGCGGCATCTGCTTCCGTCGATCTTCAACGGCATCCGGTCCCGGCTCGCGAAGATCGTCTGATCTTGGGCTCCGGGAAGGACCGGCCCGCCGGGAAACGGGGCGCGCGGAACCGCCTGGATGCGGAACTGGTGAACCGGGGGCTTGCGGAGACCCGTGCGAAAGCGCAGGGCTTCATCCTCGCCGGACGCGTGCTCGTCGGGGGGAAGGTCGTCACGAAATGCGGAACCCCCGCGGAACCCGGCCAGGAGATTCTCCTCGCCCCCGCCCCCCGGCCGTTCGTGTCGCGGGGCGGCGAGAAGCTCGCAGGGGCGCTTGACGATTTTTCCTTGTCCGTTTCGGGGGCCGTGGCGCTGGACATCGGGGCGTCCACCGGAGGCTTCACCGATTGCCTCCTCCGGCGCGGCGCGGCGATGGTCTACGCGGTCGACGTGGGCAAATCCCTCCTGGACGACTCCCTCCGGCGCGACCCGAGGGTCGTCGTTTTCGAGGGGGTGAATTTCCGGCACCCCCCGGCCGATCTCCTTCCGCAGAAGGTTTCCCTTGCCACGGTGGATGTCTCCTTTATCTCGCTTCGGCACATCCTCCCTCCGCTGTGCGCGTTCCTGCTGCCCGGCGCCCTGGTCCTCGCCCTGGTCAAGCCCCAGTTCGAGGCGGGAAAGGGCTCGGTCGGGAAGGGCGGGGTGGTCCGTGACGAGGAGACGAGACGGAACGCCGTGCGCGCCGTCGCGGAAGCAGCCCGGGAGGCCGGGTATGTCGTCGGCGGGGAGGCCGAAAGCCGCGTGAAGGGTCCCAAGGGAAACAGGGAGGTGTTTCTCCGGATGCGATGGCCGTAGGCGTCGCGCCGCTTTCTCCCAAGGCGCCCCTTTCGCGGCGATTCCGCGAAACGGGGCCGGGCGCGAAAAACAGGTCCTGCGCGAGGCGTCCCTCCCCCCTTTCGCCGGGACACCCGGGGAAGAATAGGCTTGACGTACAGGAAAATGGAATGTAATTTTTGTTCTCAGGAGTACTATTTAGCATAATTGAGATATAATTTTGTGTCCCCTCGCCGGGGCGCGAACGAGGTGAAACATGAAACGATGGGGCGTGAGGTGTTCGGTTCTGGCGGTTCTTTGCGCGACCCTCTTCCTTCCGGCCGCGATCTCCGCGCAGGCGGGCCCGGCCGCCGCGAACGCGGATCAATACCGGGAAGGGCTCGTTCACGCCGTCGTCAAGGGGGACACGCTTTGGGATCTCTCCGCG
>DATEXR010000202.1 GCA_035256765.1 Candidatus Deferrimicrobiaceae bacterium
TTTCATAACGAAAAAAACCGGGCACCCCGAAAAGGATGCCCGGATCCGATTCACTGGCTCCCCGGGCAGGACTTGAACCTGCAACCTAGTGGTTAACAGCCACCCGCTCTGCCGGTTGAGCTACCGGGGAACGAAAAACGGCAGGGGAAACTATAATCCGCCCCCCGCGCCCCGTCAAGCGGATTGCGACGCCAACCCTTTCCGGTCGACCGGCCGGGTGGGAAAACCGGCATGGACCCATGCATCGAACCCTCCCTGGATGACCCCGATCCTCCCGTATCCCCGCTTGATCATGATCCGCGCCAGACCGGCGCTGGTGGCCTCCCCGGGTCAGGTACAGTAAAAGACGAGCTCCCGGTCCTTCGGGAGTTCGTGGGCGACCCGGTGGAAGGTGGCGGGGCGAACGCGGACCGCCCCCGGGATCATGACGCCGGAGGCGCCGAATGCGGCGTCGCTGCGGAGATCCAGCACAGAGATCTCTTCCCCCTCCGACATCCTCCGGTAGAGCTCCTCTACCGGGATTCTCGGAGCGGAGTATTTCCGGACGAGGTATCGCCGGAACGCGACCGTCCACCCCAGATAGGCGGCAAGCCCGACCGCGATCAGCCCGCCCAGCATCCCGTTGATGCTGTCGACGTGGCCCGCAACGGCGTCCCCGAACGCCCAGCCGATCCCGACCCCTGCGGCCGCCCATCCGATGGACCCCAGAAAATCGAGGGAAAAGAAGCGGAGGAAAGGGTAGTCGGTGATCCCCGCCAGCGGCGGCATGACCGTGTTCACGCCGGGGAGGAATTTCGCCAGAAGGATCGTCAGGGAGCGGCGGCGGCGAAAACCCTCCTCGGCTCCCTCCACGCAGGCGTCCGGGTTGAGCGACACCCGGCAGAGGGTGGACAGGACGGACCGGCCGCGCCAGCGGCCCAGCATGTACCACCCCGCATCGGCCAGAAGCGCCCCCCCCACGGCGCCGACCAGGACCCATGGCAGGGAAGCCCGGCCCGACTGGGCGAGTGCCCCTGCAACCATCAGGACGGGAAAGGCCGGGATCGGGAGGCCGGCGTTCTCCGCAAAGGAGAACAGGAAGACCCCGATCCCGCTGTACATCGTGACGGCCGCCGGAAACCAATTCATCTCTCCGCTCCCAAAGCACCGCAGTTCCCGGATGAGATGCGGAAAACCGTCCCCGGGTCTCCGCGCTACCGGAGAGTCGCCGGGATTTTCCGCCAGGTGATCCATCCGGAGATTCCGATCAGAGCCAGGCCGGCAAGGAACGGGAGGAAGGAGAAACGGATGGGTACGCCCGTCCCGTGCCCGATCTTCACCCACTCCAGGATGTAGGTCGCGACGACGGTGACGATCCCCGCCAGTCCGCACGTCCACCCCCCCAGGCCGGGAGCGAACCGCGCGTCCTCCGGGGCCCGAAGGAATAGGACGGAGAAGAGGATCATCCCCGCACAAATGAGGAGAACGGACCAGACCGGGCCAATCCACGGCAGGGGGATAAGGAACAGGACGTCCCAGTCGAAGATCCCCGCGGGCCAGCCGATCGTCACATGGAGCCAGAGGTAGTAGAAGACGTCCCAGACGGCGAACAGGAGAAGGAAGGCCCCCATCCGCCGCGCTCCGCCGCGGAAGGAGAGAAAGGGGATC
>DATEXR010000203.1 GCA_035256765.1 Candidatus Deferrimicrobiaceae bacterium
CTCGCGCCGACCGAAAACGGTGCGGCTTCTCGAGGACACCTGCCGGATCTTCTCCCCGCTCTTCTGACGGGGTCTTCCCGCCTTAGTACTCCGCTTCATAAATACGGTGTCGCACCGAGAGCGTCGATGCGCCGCGCCAGCAAGGCGCGCGACTGAGGCATACCGTTGAGTATGGTGAAGGAGCGCAACGAAGCTGGAGCGGATGCAGCGGCGCTCGAATGCAACCGTATTTGTGAAACGGAGTACTTAGGGGTGGACCAGGGTGGCGGCGGTCCGGTATACCTCGGCGAACGTCGATGGGGAAAGCGTGGTGTGCCAGTGGCCGGTCAGGCGGGCGACGCCCCACAGGAGGAAGATCGTCCCCAGACCGGCAAGCGGGATGAGATAGGGGGAGAGGGATCCCTTTCCCTTCCGGGTGACCGTCAGGCAGTCCTCCACGGGACAGGAGGTGACGCACGACATGCACCCCGTGCACTCGGGGGTCCACACGGAGGCTTTCCGGTGGACGGTGATCTCCACGGGACAGGCCCGGGTGCACGCCTTGCAGTCGATGCAGACCGCCTCGTCCCGCACGACCCGCTGGGGAGACGTCCAACTGACAAGCCCAAGCAGCGCCCCGTACGGGCACAGGTACCGGCACCAGAAATGCTTGATGACGAGGGAGAGGAGGACCAGGGCTCCCAGGATACCGCCGGCGGTCCGGGAGATGTCGGTGAAGAAGAGGAGCATCTTGGCGTCGGCGGCGTAATTGTAGGGGGTGTGCATGAACCGGTCGATCGCCGCCGCGTCCATTTTCCAGAGGATCGCCCAGGCGAAGAAGGCGAGCAGGAGATACTTGAGGGAAATCAGGCCCCGGTCCGCCCACCGGTTCACGAGGATCTCCCTCTTTTGCCTTCTCCAGAGCGTTCTCTTCCCCGCCCACTCCAGCGCGCGGGAGATTCCGCCCACCGGGCAGACCCAGGAGCAGAAGACCTTGCGGGCGACCAAGGAGGAGAGGATCGCCGCGATCAGGATGGTGAGACCGGCCGGGTGCACGTCGTCGTACCGTCCGGTGAGCAGGAAGCGCTTCAGGCCGACGAGGGCGCTGATGGGCAGAAACCCCTCCACCGCCGGCGGCCGGTGGGCGGTGACCGGGCCTCCCGAAACGATCTGCCGGGAGAAGGAGGAGAATTCGATCCCCACCAGGACGAAGAAGAGGAGGTAAGCGCCCTGAACCACCCACCGAAGCGTGGGGAGGAGCGCATAGGGGTTGCGCCACTTCGCGGGGGCCGGCCCCTCCTGTGCGAGCGCCCCGGCGGGTTCCGTCATCGATGTTCCTCTCTCCCGTGCCCGAGTGGATGCTGGTTCCCTACTTTACCATTCTCGTTTTTGCCTTCCTTGACCTGACTCAACCCCCTCCATACACTGGAGTCGTCCGGGCGGTCCCGGGCAAGGGGAGTCCTCGATATGACGCTTGTGGGGGAACTGTTCGTAGCCGACGTCCTCGGAAAGCCGGTGCTCGACCCGTTGGGCGATGAGATCGGGAGACTGCGCGACATCGCGGTGGTCGGCGGCGGGACGTTTCCCCGGGCGGCGGGTCTTCTGCTGGAGAGGAAAAAAAAGGTTCTCTTCCTTCCGTGGGAGGATCTGAGCATCTTCAACCGGCGGATCATCTCCTCGCGGAAACGGGAATCCGATCTGTCGGAATACGCGCCGGCCCACGACCAGCTGCTCATCGGGAAGGATCTCCTGGACAAGCAGATCGTCGACATCGACGGCGCGAAGGTCGTTCGGGTCAACGACGTCAAGCTTGCCGAGGAAGGGGGAGCCGCCTGCGTCACGGGCGTGGACGTGGGAGTGCGCGGGATCCTGCGCCGGCTCGGGGTGGAGCGGAGGGGCGAGGCCTTCTTCCGGGCGATCCGCCACCCGCTGCGCCACCAGATGATCTCCTGGGCCCTGATCCAGCCCCTCCACGAGAAGCTCGACCGGCTCACCTTGGCCGTTCCCCGGGAGGCGCTCTCCGGGATCCACCCGGCGGACATCGCCCAGATCATCAGCGGCCTCTCCCCCGAGGAGAGGAAAGGGTTTTTCGGGAAGCTCGACCTCGAGACGGCCGCCGAGGCGCTCCACGAACTGGAGCCGGAGGTGCAGGCCGACCTCATCACCGACATGGACAAGGAGCAGGCCGCGGACGTCATCGAGCGGATGCCGCCGGACGAGGCGGCGGACGTGATCGCCGATCTTTCCCTCGAGAAGGCCCAGGAGATCCTCGGGCTGATCGAGAAGGAGGAGGCCCAGGACATCCACGAGCTTCTGGGGCACGAGGAGGACACCGCCGGGGGGCTCATGACGAACGAATACCTCGCCTATGCCCCGGGGATCACCGTGGGGCAGACGCTGGAAAAGTTCCGGGGGGAGGCCAGCGAGATCGAGTCGGTCTACTACGTGTACGTCGTGGAGGACGATAAGTTGCTGGGGGTCGTCGGGCTGCGCGATCTCATCCTCGAGGCCCCTTCGAAAACGCTCGGCGAGGTGATGCACACGAAGCTGATCACCGCCCGGGCGGACGCGAACCAGGAAAAGGTCGCCGAGTTGATCTCCAAGTACAATCTGCTCGCCCTTCCGGTGGTCGACGAGGAGAACTGCCTCTTGGGCATCGTGACCGTGGACGACGTCGTGGACCTGCTTCTGCCGCCTGCCTCCCGCCGCCGCCGCCGGAGGATGTAAGGAGCGATCCCCTCCCTTACGGCCGCCGTCCGGCCCGACGTCACGGTTCGGCCCCGAGCAGCCCCGGAAGCCCCGGGACAATCGTCAGGATCACAAGGAAGATCGTGAGAAAGATCATGGCAACCGTGGTCGTCCACGCGATCCCGTTGAACGCTTTCGAGTTGACGTACTCTCCCATCAGGTCCCGGTCGTTGATCAGCTTCAGCATGAACACGAGGACGAACGGCAGGAGGATGCCGTTGGCCACCTGGGAAAAAAGCATGATGAGGATCAAGGGGGCGGCGGGATACAGGACGCACAGGGCGCCAAGCACGATGATCCCCGTGTACAGCCAGAAGAAGTGGGGGGCCGTCCGGAAGTCCTTGTCGATGCCGGACTCCCACCCCATCCCCTCGCAGACGCAGTAGGAGGTCGCCAGCGGCAGGATGGAGGCGGAGAAAAGGGACGCGTTGGCCAGGCCGATGGCGAAGAGGAGCGAGGCGTATTTCCCGGCGAGCGGCGCCAGGGCGAGGGCGGCGTCCTTGGCGTCGTTGATGTGAATCCCCTGCGCGAACATCGTCGCTCCGCACGCGACGATGATCGAAAGCGCCACGATGTCGGTGACGAAACAGCCGAGGATGACATCCGCTCTGCACAGGGCGTAGTCCTCCACCGGGATGTGCTTTTCCACCACCGCGGACTGCAGGTAGAACTGCATCCACGGGGCGATCGTCGTCCCCACCATGCCGATGAGCATGATGACGTAGGCGCTGTCCATCTGCAGCACGGGAGTCACCAGCGCCTGCGCCACCGTTCCCCACTGGGGGTGGGCGAAATAGGCGGACACCGCGTAGGTGAAGTACACGGTGCTCGCAATGAGGAAGATCTTCTCGACGATGCGGTATGTCCCCTTCACGACGAGGAACCAGACCGCCACCGCCCCGATGGGAACGGAGAGGTACTTGCTGACCCCGAAGATCTCCAGGGCGGCCGCCCAGCCGGCGAATTCCGCAACCGTGTTGCTGATGTTGGCCAGGAGGAGCGCGATGAGCAGGAAGAAGGTCGGTCGGACCCCGAACTTCTCCCGGATGAGGTCCGCAAGAGTCTTCCCCGTGACCACCCCCATCCTCGCCACCATCTCCTGGACGACGATCAGGGCGGCCGTGATCGGGATGAGCGTCCAGAGGAGGGAGTACCCGAAATGCGCGCCGGCGATCGAGTACGTGGCGATCCCCCCGGCGTCGTTGTCGACCGATGCCGTGATGATCCCGGGGCCCAGGACGGCCAGGAACGCGAGAAACCTCTTCTTGTCAGGGCGGCGCAGACGCATGGGAATGCCTCTCCCGGCACGTCGGATAATTTTCCAAAACTACCATACCCGTTGGGGACTTGCCTACTGAAAGGGGAAGGGCGCATGGTATTCCCGGCACCCGGTGATATACTATCTCTCCCCCCGGAAACGCCGCGGGGCGGTCAACGGAATCGAGGGAAAAGGAGGTGCCCCATGGAACTGGTGCTGACCAACCTGGAAATCCGGGCGCTGAAAGGGACCCTTGAAACGGAGATATCGCATTTGCGGAGGGAGATCACGGCAGCGAAGGACCAGCGGACGCGGGAGGATCTGGTCACCCGGAAGGAACTGCTGGTGTCGATCCTGGAAAAGTTGCCCGCCGTCGTCCTGAACGTCGCGTAAAACTGGGCGGGGACACTCCTCTACGCCGGGGGGGGACACTCCTCAACGGACGACACGATATAGGAATGTCCCCCTTTGGAGATGTCCCCGGAGAAGGGCAGGTCAGTGCGAGTGCCCCGGCAGGCCGTCGTGGTCGTGTGACGGCACGCCGTGCCGGGCGACCCCCGAAGCATGCGCCGGGTCCACGTGGATGGTCGCATCCGACAGGTACCGGAGGTGGTGGAGCATCCGGTGGCGGACCTCCGTCGCGATCGCATGCCCCTCGCTCACGGACCGATCGCCGTCGACGGCGAGGTTTACCTCCGCGTACATCCGGTGACCCGCCCAGCGGACCCGAACGTCCGATACCTCCACGACTCCGTTCACGGAGGCGGCGGTCTCCCGGATCTCCCCGACCGCAGCCGGGTCGGATCCGTCGAGCAACCGCAAGAATACCTCTTTCCCCGTCTCCCACACGATCCGGAGGATCATGGCGGTGATCAGGAGTCCGACCGCCGGGTCCGCGAGGGGAACCCCCAGCCAGAC
>DATEXR010000204.1 GCA_035256765.1 Candidatus Deferrimicrobiaceae bacterium
CGTTCTGGTGCTCTGCATCCCCAAGTGCGAGGAGCGGCGCGGCAAGAGGAAACGCATCAGGATAGAGGCGGAGGACTAGTGTACCGTCTCGTAAATAGCTTGTTGCACCGAGAGCGTCGATGCGCCGCGCCAGCAAGGCGCGCGACTGAGGCATACCGTTGAGTATGGTGAAGAAGCGCAACGAAGCGGGAGCGGATGCAGCGGCGCTCGAATGCCAAGGTATTTGCGAGACGGTGCACTAGCATCCCAGGAAGCGGGGGAAGAACGGGCATGGCAGACGAACCGATCGGAATCAACGTTCCGCAGGGCGGGGAAGCCGGTGCGCCGGAGGCCGAGGCCCCGGCCGGCATGGAAGAGGGGGAGGGCAAGGAGACCAAGGAGAGCGCCCCGGAGATCCCGAGCGTGCTCCCGCTCCTCCCGGTGCGGGATATCGTCATCTTCCCGTACATGACGCTGCCCCTGTTCGTCGGCCGGGAGGCGTCGATCGCGGCGGTGGACGAGGCGCTCGGCCGCGACCGGTACATCTTCCTGGCGACGCAGAGGGACCCGTCGCTCGAGGAGCCGAAGCCCGAAGACCTGTACCGCACGGGCACCGTGGCCATGATCATGCGGATGCTCAAGCTCCCCGACGGGCGCCTCAAGATCCTGATCCAGGGGGTGGTCAAGGGCCGGGTCGTGGAGTTCATCGAGGCGAAGCCCTCGGTGCGCGTCCGGATCGAGAGGCTGATGGAGGGGAGTGTCCGGGAAGGCTCTCTCGAGGTCGAGGCGCTCATGCGCGCCTGCCGGGAGAAGATCGAGAAGATTCTCTCCCTCAAGAACATGCCGGTCGAGATCCTGATGGTCACCGAGAACATCAACAACCCGGGAGTCCTGGCCGATCTCGTGGCGAGCAACCTGCGGCTGAAGCTCGAGGAGGCCCAGGGCGTGCTCGAGGAGGGGGATCCCGTCGCCCGTCTGACCATGGTCAACAATCTTCTCACCCGCGAACTCCAGCTCGCGGAGATGCAGGCGAAGATCCAGAATCAGGCCAAGGAGGAGATGACCAAGAGCCAGCGGGAGTATTTCCTCCGGGAGCAGATGAAGGCCATCAAGACCGAGCTCGGCGACATCGACGGCAAGTCGGAGGAGATGGAGGAGCTCCGGGAGAAGATCAAGGCGGCGGGGATGCCCGAGGAGGTGGGCAAGGAGGCGGAGAAGCAGCTTCGCCGCCTGGAGGGGATGCATCCCGACTCCGCCGAGTCTTCCGTGGTCCGGACCTACCTCGACTGGATGGTCGAGCTGCCGTGGAAGAAGGAGACGAAGGACAACATCAACATCGCCAAGGCCAAGAAGATCCTCGACGAGGACCACCACGACCTCGAAAAGGTCAAGGAGCGGATCCTCGAGTACCTCGCGGTCCGTAAGCTCAAGGACAAGGCGAAGGGGCCGATCCTGTGCTTCGTCGGGCCTCCCGGGGTGGGGAAGACCTCGCTCGGGAAATCGATCGCCCGGGCGATGGGCCGCAAGTTCATCCGGATGTCCTTGGGCGGGATCCGCGACGAGGCCGAGATCCGCGGGCACAGGAGGACGTACGTCGGGGCGCTCCCCGGCAGAATCATCCAGGGGATGAAGCAGGCAGGCACGAAGAACCCGATCTTCATGCTCGACGAGATCGACAAGGTGGGAGCCGACTTCCGCGGGGACCCCTCCGCGGCTCTTCTGGAGGTGCTCGACCCCGAGCAGAACTTCTCCTTCAGCGACAACTACCTGAACGTCCCGTTCGACCTGTCGAAGGTGATGTTCATCACCACGGCGAACATCATCGACCCCATCCCGCCCCCCCTCAAGGACCGGATGGAGGTGATCCGGATCTCGGGGTACACCGACATCGACAAGCTCGCGATCGCCAAGCAGTTCCTCTTCCCCCGGCAGAGGGAGGAGAACGGGATCACCGAGAAGCAGGTGAAGGCCACGGACAAGGGGATCCTGGGGATCATCCACCAGTACACGAGGGAGGCCGGACTGCGCAACCTCGAGCGGGAGATCTCCACCATCTGCCGGAAGGTGGCGCGAAGAATCGCGGAGGGAGAAAAGGGGCCGTTCACGGTGACCCACCGCAACCTCTCGAAGTTCCTCGGCGTCCCGAAGTATCTCCCCGATACGGAAGGGGAGCGGGACGAGGTCGGCGTGGCGACGGGGCTGGCCTGGACCCCCACCGGAGGGGACATCCTCTTTATCGAGGTGTCCCTCGTGAAGGGGAAGGGGGCCGTCACCATCACCGGGTCGCTCGGGGACGTGATGAAGGAGAGCGCCCAGGCCGCCATCACGTACACGCGGTCCCGCGCCGCCCGCCTCGGCCTTCCGAAGGACTTCCACGCCCGGCACGACATCCACATCCACGTCCCCGCGGGGGCGATCCCGAAGGACGGGCCGTCCGCCGGGATCACCATCGCCACCGCGCTCGTCTCCTCCCTCACGGGGATCCCCGTCCGCCACGACGTGGCGATGACGGGGGAGATCACCCTCCGGGGGCGGGTGCTCCCGATCGGAGGGCTGAAGGAAAAGGCCCTCGCGGCGCTGCGGGCCGGGATCACCGAGATCATCGTGCCCGGACAGAACCGGAAGGATCTGGAGGAGATTCCACGCAGCGAAGCGAGGCGGTTCACGTTCACCCTGGTGGACAATATGGACGAGGTTGTCTCCAAGGCGCTGAAGAAAAATCCGTT
>DATEXR010000205.1 GCA_035256765.1 Candidatus Deferrimicrobiaceae bacterium
CCTCTGGCAATCGCGTTCCGAGCAGATGAGGAAGGCCGGCCTGAAGCCGTCGAAAGAACTGAATAACGCTTTCGGCCACCTGCTCGTCGCGGAAGGATCCGACTGGTGCTGGTGGTACGGGGATGACCATTTCACGCCGCATGGCCCGGAGTTCGACCGTCTGTTTCGCAGCAATGTAAAGGCGGCGTACCGCGAAATGGGGGAAGCCCCGCCCGATTCGATCGACATCCCCATCATCCGCGCCGACAGGATTCCGGCGGAGAAGAACCATCTGAAGAGGCCACGCGCGTATATCCACCCAAAAATAAACGGGAATATTACTACGTACTACGAATGGAGCGCGGCGACCCGGTATTTCCCCCGTCCGGAATTCGGAACGATGCACCGGGCCGTCTCCTCCGTCCTCGAGTGCCTTTATTTCGGGTTCGACGAGTCGAATCTCTTTCTTCGCATCGACCTTCACTCGTCGATTTTCGAACCCCCGGATTCTCTGGAAGTGGAAATTCTCTTCCCGGGGAAAAACCGGAAGATCAGCACGGTCCTGTATCCGGCGGATCCCTCCTTGCGCGTGTCGATCGGGAATATCGGCGAGATTCTCCGATCCGATCCTCTTACCAAGCCCGACACGGTCCGCGCGTCGTTTCGAAAGGTGCTGGAACTGGGGATCCCGTTCCGGGAACTTGGATGCGAGGGGGAAGAAAGGATCGAATTTTTCATGACGATCGTCCGGACCGGGACGGTCGGAGAACGGTGGCCCATGTACGGGACGTTCCTGGCGGACTTACCCGGGAGAAACTACGAAGAGGAGATGTGGGAGGTGTGAAAGGTCCCCGCACCGCGGGGCTCAACGTCTGGTAATATATATTATGTAATATTGAACATCGGGGGACAGGTTTTTTTTACCCTTTCCGGGAAACCACGAATTTCCACCCCATGAACAGGGGCCTCACCTCCTCCGTCAGTCTTTCGCATAGGTCCCGGATCATGGGGATCCGTTCGATGTAGGGAGTTTTGGGGAAAAATCCCGCCGACTGCGCGGGGATGCTCAAGAAATCAAACAGATATTCGTTGGTGATTTCGAACCGATAGTCGAATTCCGCGGTTCGAAAGCCCCTCATTGCCTTGAGAAATATCATGAGATCGTCGTAGGAGATGGCGCCGTACTGATATTTCAGTTCCGGGAAGACCAAAGGGACGGCATCCCGCCCTTTCGCGTCGAAAAGGCCGTCGTAATAGCTGATCGCCAGCACCCCGCCGGGAACGATCAACTTGCACGCCTGGTTGATCGATTCCCGGAAATTGGGAAGGAGGAAGATCGACGCGGTGTAAAATACCGCGTCGAAGGCTTCATGGAAGTAGTTCGCGAGATTCTCCGCGTCCCCCCGGACAAAGTAGATCCCCTTTTTCCCTTCCAAGCGCTCCCTCGCCTTGATGAGCATGGGCTCCGAGATGTCGATCGCGTAGATGATCGGGGGTGGATCCAGGGACTTGTAAATGCACAGGGTGGAGATTCCGGTGCCGCACCCCACGTCGAGCACTCTTTCCGGCGCGAAGGGTTCGTTCAGCTCGCATAGCTTCTTCGTGAGCGTCTCGAACAAACGGTGCTTTCTCTCGAAGGTGTCGTAGATGCTCGCGCTCTGATCGAAATTCCTTTCGACGGCTAATTTAAACCTAAAGTTTATATCTTTTTCTTTATGCATCGATAATATCTATACTTTTTTTAAAGGATCGAACAGTTTTTGATATTCCTCCATGGCGTACCGGTCGGTCATCCCTGCGATATAGTCGCAGACCACCCGTCTGGCACCGTCGTTCCCCAGGCGCGCGAAAATATGGGGGGGGAGCTGTTCGGGACGTTCGCAATAGGAATGGAAGAGTTCCCCGATGACCCGGCGGGCCTTCTGTTCCATCCGGATGACCCGGTAATTACCGTACATCTCTTTCAAAAGATGAGATTTCAGTTCCTTGTTCTTATCCCGCATTTCCTCATCGAACGCGATGCATTTTTCCCGCGTGGTCCGCCCTTGGTCCGGGGTGAGGACCCCGTACCTTTCCAAAAGGACCTGGGAATTCCGGATCAGGTTTCTCACAAGGGAAGATATCATAAATGATATCGCACGATATCGAAGGATATCCTCATCTATCGCATGATAATTTTCCCGTATGGAGGAAACCGCCTCGCGCCACAGTTCGACGGATCCCAGCCCTGCGGGCGTGAGCATGCCGGAACGAATCCCGTCATCGACATCGTGGCTGCTGTAGGCGATCTCGTCCGCAACGTCCGCTACCTGGGCTTCGAGGGTGGGATATCCCGGGTTCCGAAATTCCGGAACCGGAGGGGGATTGTCGTATTGGGAACTATGCTTGCAAATCCCCTCCCGGACCTCGAAGGTCAGATTCAGGCCGTCGAAGTCGGCGTACCGTTTCTCGAGGACGTCCACCACCCGCAGGCTCTGGAGGTTGTGCTCGAACCCCCCCTCCCCTTCCATCAGCTGATCCATCATGCGCTCCCCCGAATGCCCGAAGGGGGTGTGGCCCAGATCGTGGGCCAGCACGATCGCTTCCGTCAGATCCTCGTTCAGGCGGAGGGCGCGGCAGATGGAACGCGCGATCTGGGAGACCTCGATGGTGTGGGTGAGGCGGGTCCGGTAATGGTCCCCCTCGTGGTTCACGAAGACCTGGGTCTTGTACTCCAGCCGCCGGAAGGCGGCGGAATGGATGACGCGGTCCCGGTCCCGCTGGAAGACCGAACGGAACGGATCCTCCGGCTCCGGAAACTTCCTCCCCCGGGACTCCCCGCTCCTGACGGCGTACGACGCAAGCCGTTGCGCTTCCTGCCGTTCGAATTCCTTCCGGTCAAGCATGCGTTTTCACGGCGAAGCGATCTTTCCCCGCAGGTTTCCCACACACCGAAATTCATTCCTCCCGGGAAAGGCCGAATGCTCTTCCCCCTTTTTCCGGAGCGCACATAAAACGTTTCCCGAAGATGTCGCTGCGCACGGCCAGATTACCATAAATCCGATCCCGTTTAAGGAAAGGGGAAGGAACTTCTCAGCGAACGAGGAGGCCACGAACGTGGGCGAGCATGCTTCCTCCCGCGGCCCCGCCGGCCGACAGCCACTCCCGGTAGGCGGCAGCCGCCCCCTTCCATCCCGCCGTTACGCCGGGCGCCATCAGGCACGGGATCCACAACAAAAGGAAGAGCAGGACGACCGCCGCGGAGAACACCCTCCCGCTCCTTCGCAGATCCGGTTGCCCGGCCAGGAATCCCTCCGCGGAGAAAAGGAGGTGCATCGTGAACAGAAAGGAGGCCGTCGCGAGATAGAGGTCCGGGACCCAGGGGGATGCATGCCGGAAGACCGAGGCCGCGATGCCGATCCCCACGCTGTAAAGAGGGAAGATGTACGGAGCGAGGTCGATCATCACGTTCGTCCGGTCCATCACCACCTTTCCCCCATCCCTCGACGAGATGTGGAACTGGTGGATCTTTCGGAAAAAGAGTTTGGCGAGGACCAGATGGGAGAACTCGTGCGCCCACAGGTAGAGCCGCTCCGGCTTCCGAAGAAAGAAATGCACGAGAAGATAGACCAGGGCCCCCGCCAGGACGATCCATCCCTCATCCCGCGTCGCCATCCGCCCGGCGGGGATCGGGAAGGTAACCAGGAGAACCCCGTCGAACAGCAACAGGGGGATGCCGGCAAGAGAGAAGAGAAAGACCCTCACGCGCGGTTCCGTCCAGGAGAGAATCCTCCGTTGTTTTCCGGAATAGAATGGCGCTTCATATTGGAAAATATTCAGGTTTACAATATAATATCGTTATGGTATTTTCCTTGGAGAAACACATTTAAAATCATGTTCTGAAGGGCCTTGACGATTGGAGAGCCTCCCCAACATCCTCAAGACGCGCGACTTGGCCTATCTTCTGGACATGAGCCCCGACGCGGTAAACGACCTCGCCCGCAAAGGTGTGCTCAAGGGATATAAAAGCGGCAACCAATGGCGTTTCCGTCGCAAGGATATCGAACGGTACCTCGACAGGGAAGGGAAAAAACCGGTGCCTCCGGGGTGATTCGAACACCCGGCAGACGGTTTGATGAACCCTTGGCTTCTTTAAGCCAGACGGTTCGCGAAGTCCCCTCCTCATTGCCCCGGTTCCTCGGCACAAAGAGCTTACGGTACTTCGTCCGCATTCCCGTCACCGCATAGATGCGGCCAGCTTATCCCTTGATCCAGGGCGTGCGCCAGATTCTCACAGAACTGCGCTTTCGAGCGGAAGTTGTCGTTATAGCCGATGTTTCCGATATGCAACCACCGATCGTCGACCATCTCCACCGACATGGATTCTCCTGTTGCCGGGTCCCTGACTTCGACGTAGCGGCTGCTGGCGAATCGCAGGCGGTCCCGATCGTAGTGCTGATAAAGACAGCCCCAATTGCGAGCTCCTGTATCGAGCTTCTGCGAAAAATCATAAAGAAAGTTTATCGGCAGATCGGCAACAGTCGAAAAATCGAACAGACAATATCCGGCCCAGAGTTGCCATGCCCACGGACTGGTCCGCAGCTTGCCAAAAAACGGTTGATCCGCCAGCCGTTCCGAAAACTCGGTCTTTCGGACCGGAATCATATCGTGATCGATGAATGCGAACATGCGGGGATTTATGGCACGGACGACGTTGTGATAGATCCACGTCATGGACATTCCATGCGATCGATTCACGTGCCGGGTAGGGTTCGCCGGCAAAGCGAGATAGGGGATCCCGCGGTTGCGGCATACACGCTCGATATCGAGTCTCGCTACCGCCCGCCGTGAGTTGTCGAAAACCAACACGGCGGTATCCGTGAGGTTGCGTTGCGCCATCCGGAGCAGCCAGTCCAATACCCAGGGCTGCTCAAACGCAACGACCAGCGCAACATTCCGGTTCCGGAGCCGCTCCGACTCCTTCAGGAACATGTCCAGCGCTTTCGGCCGGAATATTTTGTAGATCGCGAGCCACGCATCGTTTCGCGTCTCCTTGAATGCGTACTGGAATGGGAGGAACCGCAACCATTCGCTTGTGGAGAAATTTTTTATGTCACGCATGCGGAGAGGTCTCCAAACGAGAGAGAGCAATTCTGGAACGGCACCCGCAATAAAGAATAGGAAAACTGGCGCCCCCGGGGTGACTCGAACACCCGGCAAACGGTTTAGGAAACCGCTGCTCTATCCGCCTGAGCTACGGGGGCGCATCCCAAGAAAGTCCGCCGGCTTCTCCCCTACTCCTTGAACTTGAGCAGGGAAAACACCTTCTGACCTTTCAGCTTGTCGCGGCCTCGAAGATCGGAAAGTTCCGCCAGAAAGCAACATTCTACAATAACGGCGCCGAGCCGTTTCAACAAATCGGCCACGGCGGCGACCGTTCCCCCCGTGGCGAGAACATCGTCGGCCACGACCACCCTCATCCCGGGTCGTATCGCATCCTCGTGGATCTCCAGCCGGTCTTTTCCGTACTCGAGCGCGTACTCCGCCGAGACCGTCCGGTACGGGAGCTTCCCCGCCTTGCGCACGAGGATGACCCCCACCCCCAGTTTGTAGGCCATCGCCGCCCCCATCACGAATCCGCGCGCCTCGATCCCGACGACGGCCTCCACTCCCTTGTCGAAGTGGCGGTGCGCCATGAGGTCGATCGCCCGCTGGTACGACGCAGAGTCGGAGAGCAGGGTCGTGATGTCCTTGAACTGGATCCCCTTGATCGGAAAGTCGGGGATGTTCCGTATCCGTCTCTTGAGCGCCTTCATCGCGTGGTTTCCGCCCTCTCGCAATATTTTTCGGGGTCCACCCCTTCCCCTTCCAGCCGCAGCTCGAAGTGGAGGTGCGGCGTCGTCGCGTTTCCGGTGTCCCCCACCTCCCCGATCACGCTTCCCCCCGCGACGATCTCCCCCGTTTTCACTCGGAAGCCTTTCAGATGTCCGTAGAGGGTCGTGACGGCGTCCCCGTGGTCCAGCACGATCGCGTTCCCGTATCCGCGCATCCCGTCCCCGGCGTACAGGACCACCCCGTATCCGGCCGCCCGGACCTCGGCGCCCTCCGGGGCCAGGATGTCGATCCCTTCATGCATGCGCCCGTTCCGATCCCCGAAGCCCGAGGAGATCGATCCGCGAAGCGGCATGACGAGCCTCTTCCCCGACAGACGGGAACTCGTCTCCCGGGGGTCCCGGAGGTCCTCCAGGGGGAGGACGGCCCTCGTGCGGGTCGCACCCGGGATCCACAGTAGCTGCCCGGTCTGCAACTCCCTCGGATCCACGATCCCGTTGCTCTCGAGGAGTTCGCGCGGTTCGATGCCGTACGTCTTCGCGATCCGGTACACCGTCTGCCCCTTTTCCACCCGGTGATAGACCCCTGTACCCGTCGAGCATCCCGCAACGAGCCCTGCCAGCGCGAGGGAGGCGAAAAGGAAGGTCCTCCATCCGGACGATTCCCCGAAAGGCCTTCTCCGGGTCATGCGGAGAATCCGTGTTCCCCCAGGAGCGGGACGAAGCGGCAACCGCCGAGATATTCCTTGCGGGGCGCCCCTTGTTCCTTGCGGACGCTTACGAGGTCCTGCTCCCAGCGTCCTCCGATCGGGATCACCATGATGCCGCCCTCCCTCATCTGCGCGAAAAGAGGTTCCGGCACATGGGGCGACGCGGCCGTGACGATCACCCGGTCGAACGGGGCGTCCTCCGGGGCTCCCAGGGTGCCGTCGCCCACGCGGAACAGGATGTTCTCGATCCCGAGCGACGCGAGTTTCGTTTGCGCCGTCCGCGAAAGGGATTCCAGCCGCTCCACGGTGACCACGATTTCCGACATGCGGCCGAGGATCGCCGTCTGGTAGCCCGAGCCGGTCCCGATCTCGAGCACCTTCTCGTTTCCGGACAGGTGAAGCGCTTCGGTCATCTCGGCCACGATGTACGGCTGCGATATGGTCTGCCCCTCCCCGATGGAGAGCGGGCCGTCCTCGTAGGCCCGGAGGGCGAGATCGGGAGGGACGAAGCGGTGGCGGGGAATTTCCCCCATGACCGAGAGAAGCCGCTCGTCCCGGATGCGGCGGGATTTCAGCTGATCCTCCACCATGGCGTGCCTTTTCCGGGAGAAGGACTCCTCGGAAAGATCCTTCCTGGGGCTTCGCCACGACAAGGCTCTGCGCTCTCACCACTTCCAGCGTCGTAAGGTTCGCAACGAAACGTAATTCGTCAGGTCGAGATGGATCGG
>DATEXR010000206.1 GCA_035256765.1 Candidatus Deferrimicrobiaceae bacterium
GACCGGTTGATCCCGAGCGCGACGGCGGCATCCCCCCGGCTCCACCGGTTTGCCTCGAGCGTCCGGAGGATCCTCTCCTTCTCGTCCTCCCCCCCCGATGCGTCGCTTTCCGCCGCGTCGGGAGGCGCGTCGGCCGGCTCCCCGCCGGGAGACCCGGCGGGCTCCATCTTGCGCGGGCGGCAATGCTCCCGCACCTCCTCGGAGAGATCGGCCGCGGAGAGGACCGCCTCCCGGGAGCAGACCGCGCCCCGTTCGAGGACATTCTCGAGTTCCCGGATGTTTCCCGGCCACGGGTATTCGATCAGGCACCGCATCGCCTCCGGGGAGACGGCGCGCACCCGGTCGAGCCCGCGCCCTTTCAGGCGCCGGAGGATGTGCTCCACGAGCAGGGGGATGTCCTCCTTCCGCTCGCGGAGCGGAGGGACGATCACGGGAATGACGTGAAGCCGGTAGAAGAGGTCCTCGCGGAACCGCCCCGCCTTCATCAGTTCCTTCAAATCCCGGTTGGTCGCGGCGATCACCCGGACGTCGGCGGTCCGGGTCCTGCTGCTCCCCACCCGCTCGAACTCGCGCTCCTGGAGCACGCGGAGCAGCTTCACCTGCAGGGAGAGAGAGATGTCCCCGATCTCATCGAGTAAGATCGTTCCCCCGTCGGCGGCCTCGAACCTGCCCACCTTGTCGGCGATCGCTCCGGTGAAGGCCCCCTTCACGTGCCCGAACAGCTCGGACTCGAGAAGCGCCTCCGACAGCGCCGCGCAGGTGACCTTGACGAAAGGCTTCTCCCTCCTCGGGGAGAGGTCGTGGATGGCCCGCGCGAAGAGCCCCTTCCCCGTCCCGCTCTCCCCGGTGATGAGCACGGTGGAGTCGGTGTCCTTGATCGTGTCGATCAGCTCGAAGAGGTGCCGGATCCGGGTTGTCTTCCCGACGATGGCGCCGTAGGGGAACCTCGCCCGCCTTTCCTCGGCGATCCGCTCGATCTCCTCGAAGCTCCGAAACGAAAGGACGAAGCCGAGCCGCTCCCCGGCCGGGCCCTCCAGGAAAGCCCAGCTCGCGCTGATCGGGACAATCCGCCCGTCCGCGCGCACCAGGGTTCCGTCCACGTCGGTGCGGGGCTTCCCCCCTTCGGTCAGATCCCCCATCGGGCAGTCGTGCTGCGCCAGCCCGAAGCTCGCCTTGAGGACGTCGCGGCAATCCTTCCCGGTCGCCTCCGCGGCGGGGATCCCCACCAGCCGCTCGGCGGCGCGGTTGAACGTGGAGATGCGGTGGTCCCGCTCCACCGTGATCACCGCCTCCCAGACGCTGTTCAGGACGGCGGCGAGCTTTTTCTCCCCGGTCAGGGGAGCGAAGGACGCATCCTCGTGCAACGATTCGTCGCGGCCCATGCAAGAAAGTATATCAGAAACGGGAAGACCCCCCGGATCCGCTCCCGGCCGGGCGCCCGCTGCAGGGGAGGAAGAGTTCTTAGGAACGTCCCTGTTCTTAGTCAGGGCTGTCGGGTGCCGACGGTTGCCCCGATGGCGATGTCGGCGACGTTCGTCCCGGTGGGGCCGGACGTCACCAGGTCGGAAAGGGCCCGGAAAAAGGGGTGGGAGTCGTTCCCCTCGAGGTGGTGGCCGGGAACAAGCCCCGCGGCCCGGGCCCGGGCGCAGGTGTCTCCCCGGACATACGCCCCCGCGGCGTCCGTCGGCCCGTCGACGCCATCGGTCCCCGCGGACAGGACCGCCACCCCTTCCGCGCCGTCCAGCTCGATCGCCGCCGCCAGGGCGAATTCCTGGTTCCTCCCCCCCTTCCCGTTCCCTCGCACCGTCACCGTCGTCTCGCCTCCCGCCGCCAGGACCACGACCTGGCCTGCCGGGGCGGACGCGGACGCCGCCCGCAGTTCCGAGACGAAGGCGCGGGCGCATTCGCGGGCCTCCCCCCGCAGGAATCCCGGCAGGATGCGCGCGACGACCGCTCCCTCCCGCTCCGCCGCCGCTTTCACGGCCTCCAACGCGATGCGGTTCGATCCGACGACGGCGCAGGTCACCTTCCCGAAGACGGGATCCCCCCGCTTGGGAGTCTCGGGGAGTCTCCCCCCCACCCCGGATTCGATGTATGTGCGAACCGCCCGCGGGATGTCCCCGCGGATCCTCCTCTCGATGAGGACCTTCTGCGCGTCCGCGTAGGTCGTCGGATCGGGGGAGAACGGCCCGGAAGCGATGACCGACGGGTCGTCCCCGGGCACGTCCGAGAGCAGGAGCGCCCACACGCGGGCCGGGTGGGCCGCCTTCGCCATCCAACCCCCCTTGACGAGAGAGAGATGCTTCCGGATGGTGTTGAACTCCGCGATGTTCACCCCCAGGCGCAGCAACAGGGACAGGACAACGTCCTTGTCGGCAGGGGTAATCCCTTCCGCGGGGGCGGAGATCATGGCGGACCCGCCGCCCGAAATCAGGGCGACCACCAGGTCGCCCTCCCCCGCTCCGGACAGCAGGGAGAGCATCTCCCCGGCCGCGCGCCGGCTCCCCTCGTCGGGAAGGGGGTGCCCCGCCTCGACGAAACGGACGGGGCCCGTCCCGCCGCCGCTCCCCCGGGGGACCGCAAGAACCCCCGCCGCGACCCGCTCGCCGAGGATCCGCATGGCGGCATCCCCCATCGCGCGCGCCGCCTTCCCCCCGCCCACGAGGTAGATCTTCCGCAGATCGTCCCAGCCAAGCCCGGAAGAGACGCCCCCGGCCGTAAGGGTTAGCCCGGACGCGGAACGGCGCAGGGCTTTCCCCACAAGGCGCCCCGGCTCCACCGCGGCGACCGCGGCGCGGAACATCCCCTCCAGGAACGGCTTGCCGAGAAGGTCCAATAGCGATCTCCTTTTCCCGGGACGATATTATCGTATCCGCGTTTCGTCCAAAACGGCGGAGTCAAGCGAGGAGGACCGACAACGTCGGCGGTGGCGCCCGCCGCAGGGGAGGAAGAGTTCTTAGGAACGTCCCTGTTCTTAGGGGCGGGAAAAAACCGCCGGCGGGGCTTGCGCATCCAAGGGGGGAGTACAATGAATTGCATGAGGGATGGCATCTTCGGAAACCAACGGGTCATGTCACTGTTGTTGGGGGGATAAAGCCATGAAGCGCGAAGAGGTGTACAAGGAGATCAAGGAGACCTTCGGACTGGTCCCCGGCTTTTTCAAGCTCGTTCCGGATTCGTCGCTCAAGCTCGAGTGGGACCTGTTCAAGAAGGTG
>DATEXR010000207.1 GCA_035256765.1 Candidatus Deferrimicrobiaceae bacterium
AAAGTCCTCCGTGGGTGAATTTGCGTCGGGAAAGGTACATAGTAATGCGTGGAGCCGGAAAAGGAAAACCGAAATTCACGTGGGCGGGGACACTCCGGGGACATTCCTATTTCGAGTCGTATGCTGAGGAGTGTCCCCGCCTAGTCCGCGGAACCCCCCGCTGCGATCCGGGTCCCCGGGCGGAGGATGCCGCGGTCAGAAGCGTCCTCGCAACGGGGTGCGCCATGGGCGGAGCAGGCCGAAGGAGGAGGGCGGAGTGAGACCGGCCTCCAGGGGTCCATTCCCTCAGATCCCGGCATTCGAGGGCCGCTGCATCCGCTTCGGCTTCGTTGCCCCCCCTCACCGTACCGCAGCGGGTACGCTTCGGTCGGGCGCCTCGCCGGAAGCGGCGCATCGACCCTCTCGGTGCACGGCCTCTTTGGCAACGGACCCCTGGAGGCCGGAGCGCAGCCGCGCAGGCTCACCGCACGGCGAGCCACGAACGGAGCCCCCTCCGAGGCCGCGAAGCCGGTCCCGGGCGTACTCGTAACGGGGCGCGCAGATGCGGCGCCTGCCGCAGGGGAGGAAGAGTTCTTAGGAACGTCCCTGTTCTTAGGGAAGGGTACGGGTTCCGGCGAGCGGAAAGCCGACGGAATCGGGCGGACGGGATAAAGAAAGCGGATTCGGGACGGTCCGGAACCGGGGACGAAACCGGTCCCCTCGCAGATGGCCGCGGTGAGGGATGCCTTTGCCAGGCCCTTTTCCGTCGGCCTTCCCGTCTCACGCCAGCCGCCCCTGGTGCCGCACGTCCTTTCCCTTCACCATGAAGATGACGTCTTCGCAGATGTTCGTCGCGTGGTCGGCCACCCGCTCGAGGTGCCGGGAGACGAGGATCAGGTCCATCGCCCTCGGGATGGTCTTCGGGTCGGAGATCATGTAGGTCAGAAGCTCCCGTAACACCTGGTCCTTGAGTTGGTCGACGGCGTCGTCCTTGAGGATGTTCTGGTAGGCGAGGTCGGCGTCGCCGCCGACGAACGCGTCGAGGGCGGCCTTCAGCATCTCCTCGGCGATCTCCGCCATCCGCGGGATGTCGATGAGCGGTTTGAGCAGCGGGACCGCGAGGAGCGACTCCGCGCGCTCGACGATGTTGATCGCCTGGTCCCCGATCCGCTCCATGTCCGTGTTGATCTTCATCGCGGCCGTGATGAACCGCAGGTCCGTCGCCGCGGGCTGCCGGCGCGCGAGGAACTCGAGGCAGGCCTCGTCGATGTCGATGTGGAGTTGGTTCACCTGGGTTTCCATCGCCCGGACCTCCGCAAAAAGCTCGGTCTTGCGGTCGGCCAGCGCCTGGACGGACAGGTGCGTCATGTGCTCGACCAGCCCCCCCATCCGCAGCACCGCCTCCCGGATGTTGGTCAACTCTTGCGAAAAGTGCCTCTTCATCGCTCTCCCCGACCGGCCGCTTATCCGAACCGGCCGGTGATGTATTCCTCGGTTCGCTTGTCCGAGGGATTCGTAAACATTTTCGCGCTCTTGTCCATCTCGATCAGCTCGCCCAGGAGGAAGAAGGCGACGGAATCCGAGATCCGGGCCGCCTGCTGCATGTTGTGGGTTACGACGACGATCGTGTACTTCTCGCTCAAGTCCTCGATCAGGTCCTCGATCTTCGACGTGGAGACCGGGTCAAGGGCGGAACACGGCTCGTCCATCAGCAGCACCTCCGGCTCGACCGCCAGCGCGCGCGCGATGCACAGCCGCTGCTGCTGCCCGCCGGACAGCGAGGACCCCATCTGGTCCAGATGGTCCTTGACCTCCTCCCACAGCGCCGCCATGCGCAGGGATTTCTCCACCACGTCGGCGATTTCTCCGCGGGATTTTCTTCTTCCGTTGAGCCGGAGCCCCACGGCCACGTTGTCGTACACCGACATGCGGGGGAACGGGTTCGGCTGCTGGAAGACCATCCCGACCTTCCTTCGGAGAAGAACCGGATCGACCTCCTCGGAGAGGACGTTCCTGCCGTCGAACAGGACCTCTCCGGCCGTGCGGAAGCCGGGGGTGAGCTCGTGCATCCGGTTCAGACAGCGGATGAAGGTGCTTTTCCCGCAGCCCGACGGACCCATGACGGAGGTGACCGAGTTGCGCCGGATCCCCATGGTGATGTCCTTCAGCACCTGGTGATCGCCGAACCAGGCGGACAGGGTTTTCACTTCGATCGCGTTCTCCATCGCCTCCATCCCCGGCTATCTTCGTGTCCGGACGAGAAGCCTCGCCCCGATGCTTAAGACGAGGACCAGCAGGATGAGGACGACCGCCCCGGCCCACGCCTTGTCGTGCCAATCATCATACGGGGAAATCGCATAGGTGAACACCTGGAGGGGGACCGCCGCGATCGGCTGGTCGAGTCCCGTCTGCCAGAACTGGTTCCCCAGCGCCGTGAACAGCAGGGGGGCGGTCTCCCCGACGATCCGCGCCATCGCGAGCAGGATCCCCGTAACGATCCCGGCCGATGCCGTGCGCACCGTGATGAAGAGCGTCGTCTTCCAGCGCTCGATCCCGAGCGCCAGGGCCGCCTCGCGCACCGGCACCGGGACGGTTTTCAGCATCTCCTCGGTGGTGCGGACCACGATCGGGAGGAAGATCATCGCGAGCGCGCTGGCGCCGGCCAAGGCCGAGAACCGCTTCATCGGGAGGACCCAGAGGACGTAGCCGAAGATCCCCATGATGATCGAGGGGACGCCGGCCAGCAGGTCGACCGCGAAGCGGACGACGGAGGCGAACGCCCCCTTGCCGTATTCGGCGAGATAGATGCCCGACAGAACCGCGAGGGGGATTCCTCCGGCCATTGCCAGCCCCGCGACCGTGAGGGTTCCCAGGATTCCGTTCGCGATCCCCCCCCCGGGCTCCCCGACGGGCCGGGGAAGATCGGTCAACAGGGACCATTTCAGCTCCTTCGCCCCCTTCCAGAGCAGGTCGGAGAAGATCAGGAAGAGGGGGAGGATCACGAGGAACGCGCTCAGGAGGAACAGCGCTTTCATGATCCTGTCGGTGGCCTTGCGCCGGTAGGCGACCGATTTCATCTTCCGGTCCTCTTCGACTCTGCCGGGGTGAAGCGCTTCAGGATCAACTTCGCCGCGAAGTTGACGACGATCGTCAGGAGGAAGAGCACGAGGCCGATTTCGACCAGGGCCGAAAGATAGAGGTCGCCGGTCGCCTCCGTGAATTCGTTGGCGATCACCGCAGCCATCGAGTAGCCCGGCTGGAAGAGGGACAAGACGATGTCCGGCCGGTTGCCGATCACCATGGTGACCGCCATCGTCTCCCCCAGGGCCCTTCCCAGTCCGAGGATCGTCGCCCCGAAGATCCCCGGGATGCAGTGCTGCCCGATGACGATCCGGATCATCTCCCAATGGGTTCCGCCCAGAGAGAGGACCGCCTCCTTCTGCACCCGGGGGACGGTGGCCAGGACCTCCCGGCTCACCGACAGGATAAACGGGAGGATCATGATCGAGAGAAGGACCCCAGCGGCGAGCATGCTCGGGCCGTAGACGGGCCCCTGGAAAAGGGGGATCCACCCCAGGACGCGCGAGGCCGGCTTCATGAAATAGTCACGCAGAATCGGTACGAGGACGAAGATCCCCCACAGGCCGTAGATGACGCTCGGGATGGCCGCCAGGAGCTCGGCCAGGAAGGAGATCGGGGTCTTGAGCCATTCCGGCGCGAATTCGTTGATGAAGATCGCGGCCCCCACCCCGAGGGGCAGGGCGATGAGGATCGCGAGGAACGAGGAGACCACGGTGCCGTAGAGAAACGGGAGCGCCCCGAATTCCTCGAGAACCGGATCCCAGGTCGTGTTCGTGGCGAAGGAGGCACCGATCTTCCGGATCGCGGGAAGCGACTCACGAACCAGGAGCCCGAACAGGAGGAGGGTCAGGGTGAGGACTCCCAGCGCGAAGAGAGCGGTCGTCTTCTCGAATAAATAGTCCTTTATGTTTCCGCGGAGTTTCATTCTTCCGGTCGATGCGGTCGTCTTGCCTACCCTCTTGTTGCAGAAAAAGAAGGGAAGGCACGCCCCTCCCTTCCCGTTTCCCGTGGTTCCCCTGCGGAAGAACGATTTAGTAGAGACTCTTGCCCTTGTACTGGATCTGTTTCAACGTGGCATCCACTTTCTCGACGACCGGCTTGGGGATCGGTGCGTAGAGAAGGGGAGCGTTCATCTTCTGCCCGTCGCTCATAGCCCACTTCAGGAACGTGACGAGGGCCTTTCCCTTCGCTTCGTCCTTCTGGTCCTTGTACAGGAGGATCCAGGTCAGGCCGCAGATCGGATAGGCGTCCTTGCCCGGTGCGTCCACCAGGGAGACACGGAAGTCGGCGGGCATCGTCTTGGCCGCGCCGGCCGCGGCTTCCGACGTCGCCTCGAGGGAGGGAAGGACGAAGTTCCCTTCCCGGTTCCGCAAGGCCGCCATCGCCATCTTGTTCTGCGTCGCGTAGGCAAGCTCCACGTAGCCGATGGCGCCGGGGGTCTGCTTGACCGCGCCGGCCACGCCTTCGTTCCCCTTGCCCCCCAGGCCGACGGGCCACCGGACCGATTTCCCCCGGCCGACCTTCTCCTTCCACTCGGCGCTGACGGTGGCGAGGTAATTGGTGAAGATGTCGGTCGTTCCCGAGCCGTCCGACCGGTGGGCCACCACGATGTCCGACCCGGGCAATTTCGCTCCCGGATTGGGCAACGCGATCTTCGGATCGTTCCACTTCGTGATCTTCCCGAGGAAGATCTCCGCGAGGGCATCCGGGGTCAGCCGCAAGCCCGGTCCCACCGCCCCCAGATGGTAGACGACCGCGACCGCGCCGATCGCCGTGGGGATGTGCAGGATCGGCCCGGGAAGCTTGGCCATCTCCTCGTCCGTCATCGGTGCGTCGGTGGCGCCGAAATCGACCGTCCCCGCGGTGACCTGACGGATTCCTCCGCCCGACCCGATCGACTGGTAGTTGAAGTTCACGCCGGGGTGCGCGTTGGAATATTCGTAGAACCACTTGGAATACAGGGGGTAGGGGAAGGTCGCCCCCGCTCCGGTCACGGTGAGCGAATCTGCAGCAATCCCCGGGGTCGTCCCCGCGAAGCCGATCACCATCCCGAACAGAGCCAAACCGAGTGCGAAAAGATTTTTCCTCATGCCTTTCCTCCTTGGGCGTTCCTTGTCCGGCATGGAAGGATGATAAGAAATCTATATCAAGCACGGATGAGGCGGGTGTGAAGTTTGTGTTAAGAATCCCGCGCGGGGATCCCCGCGGGGATCCGGATCAGGAATTTCGTCCCTTCCCCCATCCGGCTTTCCACGCGGATCGACCCGCCGTGGGCTTCCACGATATGTTTCGCGATGGAAAGCCCCAGGCCGGTACCCCCGATTTCGCGGGATCTTCCCTTGTCGACACGGTAGAACCGTTCGAAGATGCGCGGGAGATGCTCCCGGGGGATTCCCGGCCCGTCGTCCTCCACTTCGATCCGGATCGCGCCCTCCCGGCCGCTTCCGCGCAGCCGGATGCGTCCGTGCTCCCTGCCGTGCCGGATCGCGTTGTCCACGAGATTGGACACCGCAAGGGTGAGGCTCCGAAGGTCCGCGCGAAGCGTGATGTCCTCCCCGGGTTCGACAAGGAACGACTTCCCCCGTTGCTCCGCGACGGACCGGTGGAGGGATGCGACCCGGTCGAGGAAGACGGGAAGGGGGATTTCCTCTCTCGAAAGGGCAAGGTGAGCGGATTCCGCGCGGGAAAGCTGCAGGAGGTCGTTTACGAGATCCTCCATACGCAGAACATTGGAGTGGAGGGTGTCCAGGAAAGCGGGGTCGGAAGGCGCCCCTTCCCTCACCGCATCCTGCAGGGCCTCCAGGTAGCCCCGGATATTGGTGAGCGGGGTCCGCAGTTCGTGGGAGGCGTTCGAGACGAAGTCGCTCTTGACCTGAACGAGACGCCGTTCTTCCGTGATGTCCCGCAGGGTGAACAGGAAGTCCGTGCCCCTCTCCGGGGAATGCCTCACGGAAGTCCCGGAGAGGAGGACGGTGACCTCCCCTCCGGCCGTGTGGAGCGTGATCTCCGCCGGGGGGATCTCCCGACCGCTTTTCCAGGCGTCGATGAATCGGAGGATGTCCGGGTTCCGGATCGTCTCGGCGTACGGCTGTCCTTCCCGCGGGGGGATGGGGATCCCCAGGAAACGGGCAGCCTCGTGGTTGATCATGCGCACCGTCCGCCCGTCCGCGACGACGATCACCCCCTCCGACAGGTTTTCCAGCAGGGTCGCAAGCCGGGTCTTCTCCGCGTCCAGTTGGGCAATGGTCCGTTCCAGGTGGGCGGCGGTCTGGTTGAGAGCCGCGGCGACGTCTTCCAGCTCGTCGCCTGTTTGCAGGCGCAGGCGTCGGGAACGGTTTCCGGCGGAAAACTCCCCGGCGGCTTTCCGGATCTCTTCGAGGGGGCCGGTGACGTGCCGGGCGCGGATGGCTGTGCCGGCCAGCATCAGGAGAAAGGCCGCAAGCCCCGTCCCCCAGGTGATCGCCCGGACCCGGTCGAGCCGACGGTTGAACAGGGTGGCCGGGATGGAGGTCCGGGCGACCCCGACGATCCGCGTTCCGGAATGGATCGGGACGGCGCAGTACCTCTCGTCGTTTCCGACGGTGATGCTTCGCCGGGCGGAGAATCCGGTTTCCCCGGACAGCGCGGCGCGCACCTCCCTATGGTTGGCGTGGTTCTCCATGGAGGGGACATTGGCCGCCCCCATGGCGGAGTCCGCGACCACCTCCCCGCCGGGTAACACGATCGTCAGGCGCGTGTGGATGTCCTTCCCGATGCGGTCTCCCTCGGCCGCGATCGTATCCCGGTCGACAACCGGAGCCTCCAGGAGCGGGCGGAACATCTCCGACGCGAGGCGGGCCTGATTCACGAGACTCTGGTCCACCTCCTCGATGGCGTATCTCTTGAACTGGAGGTACCCGGCGACCCCGGCGAACGCGAGGGCGGTCCCGGTGATCACGAAGTACGTGAGAAAGAATTTCATGGCGATGGAAACCCGGCGCGGCATCGGTCATCTTTCCGGGATTTGGTAACCCACGTCCTTCACCGTCCGGATGGCGTCGACCAGAAACGGGATCTTCTGGCGGATCTTCGCGATGTGGACATCCACCGTGCGGTCGGTGACGTGGGTTCCTTCTCCCCAGACCCTCGCAAGGATCGTCTCCCGGGAGAGAACGCGCCCGGCGGAGGAGAGCAGGGTCTGGAGGATGCGGAACTCCTTCGGTGTGAGGGGGACGGGTTTGCCGCGGAGGAGGACCTCGTGGCGGGGGACGTCCATCCGCAAGTCGCCGAAGACGTACTCCTCTTTTTCCGCCTCCTCGGGAGCGGGAACCGCGCGCCGGATGACGGCCTTGATTCGGGCGACGACCTCCCGGGGGCTGAACGGCTTCGGAATGTAATCGTCGGCGCCCAGTTCCAACCCGACGATCCTGTCCGTCTCATCCCCCTTGGCGGTCAGCATCACGACGGGGATCCGGGAGGTCGCGGGGGCGGTCCGGATCTTCCGGAGCAGTTCCAGCCCGTCCATCCCCGGGAGCAAAATGTCGAGAAGGATCAGTTCCGGCTTCTCCGTTCTCGCCTTCTCCCACCCGGTCTCCCCGTCGGGAGCCACCGTCGGCGAAAATCCTTCCCTGCGGAGGTAGTGGGCGAGCAGATCCCGGATCTCCTTCTCGTCTTCCACGATGAGGATGGATCGTCCCACTGCGTCCTCCTGCGCAATCTTTCGGGACCCATTATATATGGTTGCGGAAAGGGGTGGGGGAGCCGGGATGCGGCCGCGGCACGCAGGTTGGCCGGCTGTCCGCAGGGAGGAGAGGGAACCCGTTCCTCTCTTATCCCGGCGAGCCGGACGCCGGTTTCTCCTTGGCGTAGGCGACCGGCACGACGATCCTGACGACGGCGTCCGTCATCGTGAACCGGACGGGAAGCGGCCCGAGATAATCCCCGTCCACCTGGGCGGCGGAGGGGATCCGGGAGCGGACGAAAACCGACGGCGTCTCTTGGATCAGGACGTCCGGGGATCCGGCATGTTTTCCCCGGAGGACGTTCCAGGTGAACTTGAGGATCGGCCATCGCCCGAGTTTGCGAAGGGCCACCACCTGGAGCGTGTCCCCCTCGAGGTTCCCGGAAGGCGCCATGATCACCCCGCCTCCGTACTTTTTTCCCCGGCAGATGATGACGGCCTGCGCCTCCACCCGCTCCTTTCCCGGCATTTCCATCCAGAGGCTCGGCTGCTCCCGGAGGAGATGCACTGCCCCCGCCAGGAAATACGCCCCGATGCCGAGGTAGTGCTTTCCCCGGGCGCCCATCCGCGCCAGCACCTCGGCGTCGAACCCCGCGGAGGCCAAAAGCAGAAAGTGCCTCTCCTCGGCTATTGCGAGCCGCACCGCGATCGTCTTGCCCGCGGACAACAGGGAGAGGCATCCCTCCACGGACCCGGGGAGCCCCACCTCCGCGGCGAACACGTTCCCCGTGCCGTGGGGGACCACCAGGAGCCGGGTCGCCGTTCCGGCAAGCCCGTTGACGACCTCGTTCACGGTGCCGTCCCCCCCGACGGCGACGGCCGCGTCCATTCCGACATGGGCGGCTTCCCTTGCCAGGATGACGGCGTCCCCGGGCCCGGCCGTCTCGCGGATTTCGAACGGGATTTTCCCCGCCGAAAGGATCTCCCGGACACGGTCGATCTTGCGGACCATCCTCGGGCCGGCCACCGGGTTGTAGATGACGCGGATCATGAGAAAGAATTATAGACGGTTTCCCCGGATTTCGGGGTGGGATATCGTTAAGGCATGAGGAACCTTTCCCGGGGAACTTTTCCCCCGATCGTCATCGCGCACCGGGGAGCCTCCCGGCGCGCCCTGGAGAATTCTCTCGAGGCGTTCTCGCTTTCCCTGGCCGACCGCGCCGACATGATCGAGTTCGACGTGCGGCTTTCGGCGGACGGGGAACCGGTGGTCATCCACGACGCCCGGACGGGACGGACCGCGAGGGAGAACCTGGCGGTGGCCCGTTGGGACGCGGCGCGGCTCAAGAAAGTCCGGCTCCGGAACGGGGAGCCGCTCCCGTTCCTCGCCGACGTCCTCGACCGGATACGGGCTGCCGTCCCGGTCAATATCGAGGCGAAGACGACGGGGGGGATCCACGCCGCGCTCCGGGTGATGGACGAAATGCGGTACGGGGGGGAGGTCCTGTTCTCCTCCGGGCTTCGGGAAGAGTGCCTGGCCGCCCGGGAGGCCCGGCCCGGGATCCCCTGCGGGCTCGTGACCGGTCGCCCCTCGATGTCCGACATCGATTTTTGCCGGAGGCACTCCCTCTCGTCGATCCACCCCGATTACCGCAAGCTGACGGTGCTCCGCATCCGGCAGGTGCGGGAGGCGGGGTTGCCTCTTCTCCCGTACACCGTGGACGACGAGGACGATTTCTTCCGGCTCGTCGAGGGGGGGGCGGACGGCGTCTTCTCGAACCGGGCGGAGGAACTGCGCGCCGCATGGCGGGAGCGGTTTCGTGGGGGGGAATGAGCGCCCGGTCGACCTTGCGGTCATCGGGGGCGGGATCACGGGCGCCGCGGTGGCCCGGGACGCGTCCCTGCGCGGGCTCACCGTGGCTCTCTTCGAGAAGGGGGATTTCTCCTCCGGGACGACCTCGAAGACCTCCCGGCTGATCCACGGGGGCTTGCGGTACCTCGAGGGGTATCACTTCGGACTCGTGGTCGAATCCCTCCGGGAGAGGGACTGGCTCTTTTCCCGCCTTCCCCATCTATTGCGCCCCCTCCCGATCCTGATCCCGGTATACCGCGGCGGCCGGCGGGGGAGGGGAACCGTATGGCTCGGAATGCGGCTGTACGACCTTCTCGCGCGCAGGAAAGAGACCCCTCGGTACGGGACGCTTCCCGCAGGCGAGGTTGCGCGGCGGGTCCCGGGCATCCGGAAGGAGGGGCTGGCCGGGGGAGCCCTGTATTACGATTACCAGCTGATCGTCCCCGAGCGACTGGTGATCGAGAACCTGCTTTCCGCGGCCGGGAGCGGGGCACGGGTCCGCAACCATGCGGAGGTCGAGGGGGTCGGCCACGCGGAAGGGGTCTTCCGCCTCCGCCTGCGCGACCGGCTCTCCGGCGCCCGGGAGGAGGTGGCGGCCGCCGCCGTGGTCAACGCGACCGGGCCCTGGGCGGACCGCACGCGGCGGCTTTTCGGCCTGGACGGCGCGATCCTGTATCCCACCAAGGGAACGCACCTCGTTCTTCCCGGCGCCTCGCCGCACGCCCTTTTCACCTCCTCGCCGAAGGACGACCGGATGTTCTACATCCTTCCCTTTTCCGGAAGCCTCCTCGTCGGGACGACCGACACGGCGTTTTCGGGGGACCCGGACGCCGCGGAACCCACCGGCGAGGACGTCGCCTACCTTCGGGAAAGCGCGGAGGAGGTCTTCCCCGCTTCCTCTCCGTTCCGGTCCGCCCCGCTCTTCTCCTACGCGGGTGTCCGGCCCCTGCTGCGGGGGAGGGAGACGGAGGAATCCCGCGTCCCGAGAAAGCACGGCGTCTTCCGGGAGGGGCCCGGCGGGCGGTTCCTGACCGTTGCGGGGGGGAAGATGACGACCTTCCGGAAGATGGCGGAGGACGCCGTGGACGCCGCGTGCGCGGCGCTCGGGCGCAGGGTCCCGTGCCCTTCCCGGCAGGTCCCCTTCCCCGGGGAGATCGGCGGGGGGAAGGAAGGGGCCGAGGCGTTTACGAGGGCTCTCGCCGGGATGTATGGGGCGCCGGCGGACCTGTGCGCGCACCTGGTGTCGCTGTACGGCCGGCGGGCGGCGCGGGTGCTGGAAATCGCGAAGGAGACCCCCGCCGGAAGGCGAACCCTTTCCCCCCATTCGCCCGACATCGCCGCCCAGGCGGTCCTCGCCGCGCGGGAGGAATGGGCGCGCACCCCGGAAGATGCCATCCTGCGCCGCATGCATCTGGGAATCACGCGGAACCGGGGGAAGGAAGCGGTCCCCGAAGTGGAGCGGATTCTTGCGTGATCGGAAGGACGGGGGTTCCGGGCGGCCGGGTTATCTCCCGAGGGCCCCCGCTTCGATGTACTCCTTCGCCGAGTTGACCGCCGTGGCGGCCTCCCCCGCGCCCGCGGAGATGAGCAGGATTTTCCCGGGATACGTCACGATGTCCCCTGCCGCGTAGATGCCGGGCATGTTGGTGGACATGTCCGTGGCCACCCCGATTCCGCTGCCCACGATGTTCAGGCCCCATTGCCGGAACGGCTCGAGGTTGGTCAGCATTCCGATGGAGAGGATGATCGCGTCGGCCTCGATCCGCTCCTCCTTGCCGCTCCGCTCGTTCCAGATGACCGCCCCGGTGACGTGGTCGTCCCCGATGACCTCCTTCAGGGCGAAATAGGGGAACATCACCCTCACCTTCGAGGAGAAGAGCCGGTCGACCATCGCCTCGTGCGCCTGGAATCGGTACATCCGATGGGCGATCGTCACTTCCGCGGCGATCCCGATGAGCGAGAGCGCCCAGTCGACCGCGCTGTTCCCCCCCCCCACGACGAGGACCTTTTTCCCGCGGAGCGGCTCGAAGGAGGGGAGGTAGTAGTAGATCCCGTGTCCCTCCAGATCGATAAGGTGCGGGATGTCCAGTTTCCGGGGGACGAACGCCCCGCAGCCGACGGCGATCACCGCGGTCTGGGTGAAGTGGCGCCCCTTCGGCGTCGAAAGCTCGATCACCCGCTCGCCGCGCACTCGCAGGCCGGTCACCCTTTCATCGAGGACGACCGTCGGGCGGTACTGCATCGCCTGCTCGGTGAGCAGGGCGATGAGGTCGCGGGCGAGAATCTTCGGGTGGCCGGCCACGTCGAAGATCTCCTTTTCGGGATACATGGAGATCAGACGGCCCCCCACCTGCGGGTAGATCTCGATAAGCTTCGTCTTGCAGTCCCGCAGGCCCGCGTAGTAGGCCGCGTACAGGCCTATCGGACCGGCTCCGACGATGGTGACGTCGTACATTTCGGACTGGCGGACCATCGCGGGATACTATAGCAGAGAAGCCTGTTCCGGCTCTCCTTTTCTTGGCCGATCCCCTCCCCTCCGTGGTATAGTTCATTGTCTTTCACGGAATGGTCGCGGGAGAGTCCGGATGGTGTTGAAGTACCTGCCGAAAGCGTGGAAAAAAGGGACGGATTTCCTCGGAACCCGGTACGCGATCCTGTGCGGGGCGATGACCTGGGTGTCCGAGTCGAACCTCGTCTCCGCGATCTCGAACGCGGGGGGGTTCGGTGTCCTCGCCGGGGGGAACATGCCCCCGGAGATGCTGGCGGAGGAGATCCGCAAGACCCGCGAGAAGACGGAGTTTCCCTTCGGGGTCAACATGATCACGGTGGCGCCGAGCTTCCGGTCCCACATCGAGGTCGTGGTCCGGGAGAAGGTATCCTTCGCCATTTTCGCCGGCAGCATCCCCTCGGGGAGGGATATCGAGCAGGTCAAGGCCTCGGGGGCGAAGTTGCTGTGCTTCGCGCCGGTTCTGTCCCTGGCGAAGCGGATGATCAAGCAGGGAGTGGATGCGCTCATCATCGAGGGGAACGAGGCGGGGGGCCACATCGGGCCCGTAGCGACCTCCATCCTCGCGCAGGAGTTTCTCCTGAACATCTCGGAAGTCCCCGTCTTCGTGGCCGGCGGGATCGGCACCGGGGAGATGATCGCCCAGTACCTGTCGCTCGGTGCGGCCGGCGCGCAGCTCGGGACCCGGTTCGTCGTCGCCGAGGAGTGCATCGCGCACCCCCGGTTCAAGGAGGCCTTCATCCGGGCCCACGCGCGGGATGCCATGCCCACCATGCAATTCGACCCGGCCCTTCCCACCATCCCGGTGCGCGCCATCGTGAACGAGGGGACGCAGGATTTCAACCGGCTCCAGCTCGAACTCCTGAACAAGGTGAAGTCCGGGCAGATGTCGAAGGAGGAGGGGCAGGTGAAGCTCGAGGAGTTCTGGGTGGGCGCCCTGCGGCGGGCCGTGATCGACGGGGACGTCGAGCGCGGGTCGCTCATGGCGGGGCAAAGCGTCGCCTTCGCGAGGAAGATCCAGCCTGTGGCCGAGATCATCGAGGATCTGGTGGCATCCGCGGAGAAAAAGCTCGCGGAGATGGCGTCGAGGGGCACGGAGGAGGTCGCCGGCGACCTTCCCCCCACCTTTCGTTCCGGGTTGCCGCTCAGCTGAATCGCCTTCAATCCTAACAAGCAAACATTCGTCGAGGAGATCGTACCATGTTCCGGATCCTTCCCCGCGAGCAAGCATTTTTCGCCATGTTCGAGAAGGCGGCGCAGAACGCCTTCGAGGGCGCCGAGGCCCTCAAGGAGCTTCTGGACACGTTCGAGGACGT
>DATEXR010000208.1 GCA_035256765.1 Candidatus Deferrimicrobiaceae bacterium
GGGCTATCCCGTTAGGGCGACGCCCTTCCGCTTACACGGGCAATCGGCGGTCGGACGTACGCGGCTAGTTAGGCCGCGTAAGCGTAGCTATAGTCGTTGGCGACTATGGGTTCCCGCTTTTTACGAGGTCCGCGGGGCCTCGGCACGCAACCCGGGAGCATCGACGTCCCCGTCGAAACCGTTTCGCCCCCGCAGGTTCAAGATACCATGTTTCCCGGGGCAGAGGGAACCGCTCCCTTTCGCTCCCCGCCCGGAAGAAAAATCCGGGAGCGTCGGAGCTGCGGAGCGCTTGCCCCCCACAGCCCCGGATCAACCTGCCTTTCCCCGTGGCGGTGGGAAGGAGGGTCAGGCCGCCTTCCGGAACAGTCCCGACTTCCCGAGGTACCGGGAGAACGAGGTCAGCGGGATCCCGTATCTTTCCCGGAGTCCCTTGATGTCCACGTCGAAACCGATCTCGTCGAGCCAGCGGTACATTTCGGCCAGGTCGTGCCCGAACGCCTCTTCCGCCTTCTCCTCCGGGATCCGTTCATACCGGATCGCAAGGTTCATCGTGCAGGAGAGCTCGGCCACCGCGTCCCGGATCTTCCTCTCGTCCCCCGCCAGGTCGATTTCCTCCCCGGTAAACCTTTCGGGATCCAGGAACGCCTCCGCTGCGAATTCCCCGATGTCTTCCACGCAGATCATCGGGAGGTTCGTCTCCGGGGCGAGCGGAAGCGCGAGCAACCCCATCTCGAGCGAAGGCCGCATCCACGGGGACACGAAATTCTCCATGAAGAAAACGGGCCGAAGGATCGTGTACGGGAGGCCGTTCTCCCGGATATACTCCTCGATCTCGAACTTGCTGTCGAAATGAGGAATCGCCGTGTCCTTGTCCGCGCCGCACACGGACGAATACACGAGATGCGGAACGCCTTCCTCCCGGCAGGCATATACCATCGTTCTCCCCTGATCGACCTCCGTCCCCGGGTCCGCCTCGAACGGGGTACTCATGAGGAACACTCCCCGGACTCCTTTTACGGCCTCCTCGAGGCTTCGGTAATCGTCGAAGTCCCCTCGCACCACTTCCGCGCCCGATTTCTCCCACGCCCGGGCCTTTTCGGGGGAACGTGTCATGATCCGGACCTGACTCCCTTTTGCGAGAAGGCACCTGGCGACGGCCCCGCCCTGCCGGCCGGTCGCACCGGTGACCAGTATCGTCTTCCGATTTGTCATGGATGATCTCCTTTCCCCGTATCTTTTTCCCTCTTGATTAGATGAAAGATACGGGTTCCGGGAATCGTCCCGGGCGCAGATGGCAACTCCCGGTATCGGGGAAAAGCAGACGGCGCGGAACGGAAGGGAGAGAGGACGCTATCCGGGATTGCGGTACTTCGTCCTGCCGGGGCGACGTCGCTACCCCCGGTCGCGGGACTTCGCCCTGCTCCGCGTGGCGCGCTCGATGTCGCGTTTGGCATCCCGGGCGGCGATGTCCTCCCGCTTGTCGTACAGCTTCTTGCCGCGGGCCAGCCCGATTTCCAGCTTCACGCGCGGGCCTTTCAGATAGAGCCGCAAAGGGATCAGGGCCAGCCCCCGTTCCCTCGTTTTCCCGATGAGGTAGTCGATCTCCTTCCTTTTCAGGAGCAGCTTCCGGGTCCGCAGCGGGTCGATGACGCGCTGGTCCCCGTGCGAGTAGGGGGTGATGTGCATGTTCTCGACGTACGCCTCGTCCCCCCGGACCGTCCCGTAGGCGTCCTGGATGTTGACGCGCCCCTGGCGGATCGATTTGACCTCGTACCCGTGCAGTACCATCCCGCATTCGATGTTTTCGAGGATGTGATATTCGTGCCGGGCCCGCCGGTTCGTGGCGATCGTCTTCTCCGTCCTGGTCTTTTCCATTTCAGGGCCGCTCGTGGATCCTTTCGCCGGCGATGACGGTCAGCCGCACGTCCCTGTCCTCCACCCGGTCCACCATCCGGAAGAATTCCCATCCCGCATTTCCGCGGGCCGGGTCGTCGATCGCCACGAAATCGGCCGGGGCGCCGGGGAGAAGCGTCCCGGAAGAAAGCCCGAGAAGCCGGGCGCCGTTCTCGGTGGCCGCGCGGAAGAGGGAGCGGCACAGTTCCTCCTCGGGAAGGCCGCCCCGGTAGAGCCCGGCCGCCTCGCGCATCTCGTCCCACATGTTTAAGGATCCGACCGAGCCGAGGCTGTCGGTCCCGAGCGCGAAGGGGATCCCGGCATCCACGAAATGCGTCACATCCGGCAATCCGTTCCGGTGCGCGGCGTTGCTGCGCGGGCAGAGGACGAATCCCGCGCCGTCCGACCGCAACTCGTCGATTTCCGCGCGGGACAGATGGACATTATGCACCAGGATCACACCCTCCCGCAAAATCCCCGCCGTCCGCAGGTACGAGGGGATGGGCTCGCCGATTCCCAGGAAGAAGGAGACGTCTTTTCCCACCGCCGGGTAGAGCCGAGTCGACACCTCCCCGACCCCCGTCGCCAGAAATTCCATCTCGGCCGGCGATTCGGCCAGATGCAGGGCGAGAGGAAGACCAAGGCGCGCGCCGAGCAAGGCGAGTCCCCGCAACAGGTCGGGACCGACGGTGTACAGCGTGTGGGGGGAAATCCCCGGCGCAAGCATCCCGCCGGGGCGGGAGAGCCCGGCGATCCGGGCCACGTTTTCCTCCACCGCAAGCAGGACAGTCCCGGCGACCTCGGGGTGAAACCCGATCCCTTCCGCGAAGATCCGCGCGCGCAGGGGGAGGGAGGCGTAAGCGGCGATGTCCGGCCCTGCGATCTCGCCTATTGTCGTCGTCCCCCCGGAGATCGCTTCCCCGGCCGCCGCCCCTACATTGTCCGCGAACTCCCCGGGGGGGGCGTTCCACCTCCACTCGATGAGGCGCAGGATCCAGTCGATGAAGGGAAGAGAGGAAGACGCCGGGGGCCCCTCCGGTCCGGAAAGCCGCGGGATGGACAGGTGCGCGTGAGCGTTCACCAGGCCGGGAAGGATTACCAGGCCGGGAAGATCCACACGGTCAAACCCCGCGGGAACCTCCCTTTCCACGTCGCCGGGGGCCCCGGCCGCCACGACGACGCCGTTTTCCACCGCCACGGCCCCGGGGGATAATGCCGTTCCGGCGTCCGCGACAAAACGGGAAGCCACGTAGATCGTCCCGCGCCCACTGGACATCATGACCACCCTACCTCGAAGCAAGGAGACATTTCTTCCCCCCTCACCGGGCGTTATAGAGGGATGCACCTCTCATTATCGCCGATGTCGGAGCGATTCCTTTTCCTGTTTCTGCCCTTGGTCGCAGATGGAGGGATAACCGCGAAAAATCGGGAAGGGAAGGCGTTCCCGCCGCGTGCGCAAAGACAAAGGAAAGTTAGTAACGTCCCCGTTCTTGGGATGCCTCCTCCGTTGCCGGCGGAGCAGCCGAAGGGCGGGGGGTCCGAACGGAGCTGACCGGCGAAGGTTGCATCCGCAGCCCCAGGGGATGGTTGCGGCGAGGGACGAAGTGAGTGACCCCCCCCCGAGGATGCGGAAGCCGGCAATGGTATCTCGCACAGGGGCGCACAACGTCGGCGCCCTTCGCAGGGGTGTGAGAGTTCTCAGGAACGTCCCTGTTCTTAGGCCACCTTCCTCTTCACCGAGGTGATCCGGTTCTGCGCGTCGACGTAGACAAGCGTCGGCCGGAAGTTCGCCAGTTCCTTCTCGTCGTACGTCGCGTAATTGGCGATGATGATCCGGTCCCCCTTGCTCACCTGGCGCGCGGCGGCGCCGTTCAGGCAGATCACCCCCGAATCGCGCTCCCCCTCGATGACGTAGGTGGAG
>DATEXR010000209.1 GCA_035256765.1 Candidatus Deferrimicrobiaceae bacterium
GACCTTGTAGTTCCACTTCACCCCTTTTCCGTCCTGCACGGTGAGAGTACGGCCCGCGGCATCGAGCCTGACGATCGTCCCGGAGATTGTCCTCTCCTCCGCCGGCGCCGGGAGCGGCGCCCACGTCAGGAGAAAGGCCCCCAACGCCAGGAGAACAAACAGCCGGTTCACCCTCCGGCCTCCCTTCCATCCCTGCCGGGTCGATCCATGGGACATCTTCTTGCGGCCCCCCGTTGTGTACGGTACCAAGTGTACACCTTGAGATAGGAATGTCCCCGGTGGATTGCGTCGAGCGGAACCTGGGAGTTGCCGGGATCGCGCCGCATGTCCCCCCGCTTCCCTCTTGTTTTCGGCCCCTTCCTGTTGTCTATTGATATTGCGGGGCGCCCGGATCCCCTTCGGGGACGGTTCGCCTCCGCCATGCGATATCACGGGAAAGGGTTGCGCCTATGAAAATCCGGGAATTTCACGTCCGCCCGAATCTTCCGCCCGAACTGAAACCCCTCCAGGAGATCGCGATGAACCTCTGGTTCTCCTGGAACTGGGAGGCCGTCCAGCTGTTCATCCGCCTGGATCCCGACCTCTGGGACAAGTCGTACCAGAACCCCATCCTCATGCTCGGTTCCCTCTCCCAAAAAGAACTGGAGGAGGCGGCCCGCGACGAGAGCTTCGTGGCCAACGTCAACAGGGTCCACCAGAACCTGGTCGACTACCTCAAGGCGCCGGGATGGTTTCGGGAGGAGCACGGGGAGGAGAAGGAGTTCCAGGCAGCGTACTTTTCCTGCGAGTTCGGGATCGACGAGGGCCTTCCGATCTACTCGGGAGGCCTGGGCGTCCTTTCGGGGGACACCCTGAAGTCGGCCTCCGACCTCGGTCTGCCGCTGGTCGGCGTGGGCCTTCTGTACCAGAAAGGGTATTTCCGCCAGATTTTAAGCCTCGACGGCTGGCAGCAGGAGCTCTACCCGGACAACGACTGGTACAACATGCCGGTCACGATCGAGCGGGACAACAACGGCAAGTCGCTCCGGATCGAGGTGGATATGGCGGGGGAGAAGGTCCGGGCGAGGGTCTGGCGGGTCCAGATCGGCCGCGTCCCCCTCTACCTCCTCGACACCAACGTGAAGGAGAACTCCCCCCGCGCGCGGGAGATCACGAGCACGCTCTACGGCGGGGACCGGGAGATGCGGATCCGGCAGGAGATCATCCTCGGGATCGGGGGGGTCCGGGCGCTGCAAGCCCTCGGGATCACGCCGACCGTCTACCATATGAACGAGGGGCACTCGGCGTTCCTCGTGCTGGAGCGCATCCGGGGGCAGATGGCGGCGCAAGGTGTTTCCTTCGCCGAGGCGCGGGAGCAGGTGTTCGCCTCCAACGTCTTCACCACGCACACCCCCGTGCCCGCGGGGAACGAGCTGTTCGTCACGGAACTCCTCCGGAAATACCTCCACCCGATGGCCGAGGAGCTTCGCGTGCCATGGCAGGAGTTCCTCGGGCTGGGTCAGCTGGCGTCGAGCAAGACCCCCGACTTCGGGATGACGGTCTTCGCGCTCCACAGCGCAGCGCACGCGAACGGGGTGTCCCGTCTTCACGCGGAGACGTCCCGGAAGATGTGGAGCGACCTGTGGCCCGGCCTTCCCGAGTCCGAGGTCCCCATCCACAGCATCACGAACGGCATCCACACCCGGAGCTGGCTGAGCCACGAGATGAGCGACCTGTTCACGCGCTACCTGGGCCCCCGGTTCCACGAGAAGCCCGGGGACCAAACCGTGTGGGAGCGTGTGGAGACGATCCCGCCGGTGGAGCTTTGGCGCACGCACGAGATCCGGCGGGAGAGGCTCGTCTTCTTCGTGCGGAAGTCGCTGAACAAACAGCTGATGCGGCAGGGGGCCGGGGCCTCGGCGGTGCGGGCGGCGGAGGAGGTGCTGAACCCCGAGGTGCTCACCATCGGGTTCTCCCGGAGGTTCGCCACCTACAAGCGGGCGGGGCTGCTCTTCCGGCAGCCGGACAGGCTGGTCCGCCTGCTCAACGACCCGGAACGGCCCGTCCAGATCGTCTTCGCCGGGAAGGCCCACCCCCAGGACCTCCCTGCCAAGGAGATCATCAAGTCGGTCATCCATTTCGCCTCCGACCCCCGCATCCGGCACCGCCTGGTCTTTCTGGAGAATTACGATATCAACGTCGGGAGGTACCTGGTGCAGGGGGTGGACGTGTGGCTGAACACCCCCCGTCGCCCCCTGGAGGCCTCCGGAACGAGCGGGATGAAGGTCGCGGCGAACGGGGGGATCAACGTCTCCATCCTGGATGGCTGGTGGTGCGAGGGGTACGCCCCGGACACCGGTTGGGCGATCGGCAGCGGGGAGATCTACCAGGACCCCGAGGAGCAGGACCAGGTCGAGTGCGAGGCGCTCTACAGCCTGCTGGAGAACGAGATCATCCCCCGGTTCTATGAGCGGGGCAAGGGGGGGATTCCGCGCGAATGGGTCCGGATGATGAAGACCTCGATGCGCAAGTTGGGGGCCTATTTCAACACGCACCGGATGGTCCAGGAGTACACGGAGCGGTTCTACCTTCCCGCCCACCGGATCGGCGTCCGGCTGGCGAAGGACGGTTTCGCCTCCGCGAGGCAGCTCGCGGCCTGGAGGTCCCGTGTCACGTCGGGCTGGTCCCGCGTCTCGATGCGCGTGGACGGGGAGAAGCCGACCGGCGATCTTCTCGTCGGGTCCCGCGTCGCGGTGACGGTCCGGGCCGACCTGGGGACGCTCACCCCGGACGACATCACCGTGGAGATCTTCTACGGAATACTGGATACGGCGGGGCAGGTGCGAAACGGGGGGACGATCCCGGCGACGCATGAGGGCCGGGAGGGGAACGAGGATCTCTTCCGCGCCGAAATCCCCTGCCGGGTGAGCGGCCGGTTCGGCTTCTCCGCGCGCATCCTGCCGCGCCACCCCGACCTCGTGAACCCGCTCACGCCTCTGCTCCTGACCTGGGAGTAGAAAGCGGTGCCGGCCATCGCGGGGCCGGCGGCCTGACGGTGGCGATGACGACCGCGGCGAGAAAGGCGAGCGCGGCGGCGATCAGGAACGCCGTTTGGTAGCTCTTCGTCGCGTCGAAGATCTTTCCTCCCGCCATCGGCCCGATGATCCCCGCAGTCCCCCACGCGGTGAGAAGCAGCCCGTAGTTGTTCCCCAGGTTCCGGATCCCGAAGAAGTCCGCCGTCGCGGAGGGGAAGACGGCGAGCTGGGAGCCGTAGCAGTACCCGATGAGGAAGACCGACCCGAACAGCAGGGGCACCGTTCCCACCCGGGGCTCGAGGAAGAGGAGGAGGGCGGTCACCCCCATGGCGAGGGCGAGCGTCCGCGTCCGGCCGATGTGGTCGGACAGCCACCCGGAGCCGATCCTTCCGCAGCCGTTCCCGGCGGAGAGGACCCCCACGGAAAGCGCCGCGTCGCGGGCGGAGAACCCCGCGCCCTCCGCGAACGCCGCCAGGTGCCCGATGACCATGAGGCCGGCTGCGGTCCCCAGCGCGTAGGCGATCCACATCCGGTAGAACGTCCCCGTCCGGAGCATCTCCCCGGGCGGGTAATCCCTCGGCGTGCGGAACGAAACCTCCTCCGGGGAGGGGGGAGCCCATCCCGCGGGGCCCCACCCCTCCGGGGGGTTCCGCAGAAAGAACGATCCCGTCGTGGTGACCACCAGGAACCCGATACCAAGGAGCGCGAAGGTGTCCCGCCACCCGTACCGGTGCAGCAGAAGGCCGGCAAGCGGGGCGATCAGCGCGCTTCCCGCCCCGTACCCCATCACCATGAGGCCCGTGACGAGGCCGCGCTTCTCCGGGAACCACTTCATCCCCACCCCGAGGGGGCAGACGTACCCGACGCCGCTTGCGAAGCCCACGAGGACGCCGTAGCAGGAATAGAGCCACCAAAGCGCGTGCGTGTAGCGCGAGAGGAAGATCCCCGCGGAGAAAAGAAGCGCCCCCGTAAGGGCCACCGGGGCCGGCCCCTTCCGGTCGTGCCACCGCCCTCCGGTCAGCACCCCGACGGCGATGAACGCGATGGACAGCGTGAAGGCGAGCGACACCTCGGCCCGGGTCCAACCGAACTCCCGCTGGAGGGGGGCGAGGAAAATGCTGAACGAATACGCGGAGCCGAAACAGAGGTTCATCGCGACCCCGCCCGCCACGCGGAACCAGCGGTTCACCCCGGTTTCCTCCGGCCGTAGAGTTCCGCGCAACGCTCGGGCGGCATCCCCAGAAGATAGGCCAGGCGGAGCCTCCACATCAAAAGGATCGTGCGCAGCGTGCCGTGCGTCTCCCAGCGCCTCGCGGACGTGGTGACCGGGAGGGACAATAGGACCGTCCTTCCCCGCCGGGCGAGGCGGCGGGAGAGCTCCACGTCCTCCATCAGGGGGATCTCGGGGTAGCCTCCGATCTTCTCGAAGACGTCCCGCCGAAGGAAGATCGCCTGGTCGCCGGTGTAGGCGCGAAAAAGCCGCGCCCGGACGCCGATCATCCGGGCGGTGAGGCGAAGCGCCGCCTTCCGGAGAGGCGGGGCGGAAGGCGAGACCGCGAGGCGCACGGAAAACGCTCCCCCCAGGAAGCCGTCCCGTTCCACCGCCTCACGGACCGATGCGATCGCGCCTCCGGGGATCGTCGTGTCCGCGTGGAGAAAGAGGAGGATCGTCCCGTTCGCCGCACGCGCGCCGGCGTTCATCTGCCGGGCCCGGCCGGGGGGGGAGGGGATCACGACGTCGGCTGCCGGCCAGGCCGCATCGGGGGTCCCGTCCCCGCTTCCGCCGTCCACCACGATCACCTCGCCGGCCCCCGCCTCCCGGGCGGACCGGGCGGCTGCGGCGATCGTTCCCGCCTCGTTCAGCGCGGGGATGATGACGGAGACCGACGGGGGGGTCCCGAAACCCGTCATTCGGACCCAGCCGCGGGACCGACATCCGGCAGCGGTTCTCCCCGGATCCGCCTGACGATTCTGGGGAGGAAGAAGGAGAACCCGAGAAGCGCCACGGGGAACAGGACGTCGAACTGGAGGAGATCCCCGGGCCTCCGGTACGAGGCGACGATCTCTTTCAGGCTCCCGAAGAAAAGGGAAACGATCACCATGGCGGGAAAGATGCCGAAAAACGTCCCCCAGAAATAGTCCCGGAACCGGATGCGGGTGGCTCCCGAGGCGTAATTGAGGACGATGAAGGGGAACCAGAGGATCCGGAGGTAGAAAATGATCGAGAAGCCGTGTTTTTCCGCCTTGCGGTCGAGTTCCCCCAGTTTGCCGACGAGGAAGCCGCGGGCGAAATCCCGCAGGAGATACCGGCCGAGGACGAACGAGGCGGACGCTCCCAGCGTGGCCCCGAGAATGCTGCAGGCGGCTCCCGCGTATTTTCCGAAGATGAATGCCCCGGCCGCGGTAAAGGGCGTCGCCGGAAGCGCGAGAACCCCGAGCGCGTAGATGAGGACGAAAAGGGCAGGCCCGAAGAGGCCCGCCGCGCCTACCAGCAGGTCGATCCTCCCCACCAGCTCCCTTCTCCCCTCGTGCGTCAGAAACCGGTTCCCCTCGGGAGTGAAGAAGAGGAGATACGCCACCGTGGCGGCGAAGGCAAGGAAGACGAAAAGTTTGATGATTCCCGTTCTTTTCACGGTCCGGCGATCCCTCAGCGAAAAATTGTACTATATTGCGCCTCGTGCCGCGGAAATTACCGTCCGGGCTCCTGTTGCCGTACATGCCGTCCCGGGCGTATCCTGACAGGGATCATGAAGATGCCCTCTTCCCTCGCCCATCTGGGCGCCCGGATCTTCACCTGGGACCGGTCCGTCCTCTCCCTCTGGGAGCGTCATGCCCGGGTGGTGACCTTTCCGGACGCGCCGTGGGTCCCGCTTGCTAGTGCACCGTCTCGCAAATACCTTGGCATTCGAGCGCCGCTGCAGGGGGCCGGTCCCCGGAAGGGTTTCGTCGCGAGACAAGGGAGACCCTTTGGCTACGGCGGGCAAGCGCAGGAGCGAGCGCGGAGGCGTACGGCAAGTACGCCGCACAAGCGAGCGACGAGCACGCCCGACGCAGCCCGGGGATCGCTTGTCGCAGCAGAAAAGGCAGCCCTGTGGGCGACCGGCGCCTGCGGCGAGGGAACGCACCGCCCGCCCTTTGTCGGACTCCCTGCGCCCGGCTCGGCGTACCGCCAGTACGCCTGCGCCGTGCTCGGTCGTCCTTCGCGGTCTGACGGCGCATCCGCTTCGCCTCGGCTGCCGACCCTTCCGGGGACCGGTCCCTCGCTCCCGCGGAGTACGCGCTCCTTGCGCTCAGGGGGGACACTCCTGATGGGCGGGGACACTCCTCTCCCGCATCCCGGAGATGAATCAGGAATGTCCCCGGCGGGAGTGTCCCCCCCCCATCCTCAGTCGCGCGCCTTGCTGGCGCGGCGCATCGACGCTCTCGGTGCGACACCGTATTTATGAAGCGGAGTACTACGAGACAGGTGGACCGATCACTGGGGGCTGGTCAATAACGGGACGAGACCACGGGGGAATGAATACCGCGTGGAGGGTGCGTTAACCCGCATTTCTCAGTGCGCCCCAAAGGCGCAGATCACCAGTGGGAGGAGGACCCACCCGGGTAATTGTCGGTAGGACCCGGTAGCTTGCGAGCGGCCCGCTCGGGTAACCGATTGAGCCGAAGCCTCGCGATAAAGCCCAC
>DATEXR010000210.1 GCA_035256765.1 Candidatus Deferrimicrobiaceae bacterium
AATAGCACAACGGGACCGCGGTTCACGACAGAGGGTGGATAAGATGAGCAGGGACGACAGGACCGTCCCTGTTCTTACGGAGACACGATTGGCGATCTCCTTTACTGTGACGGCACGCGACCCGGGCTCCCGCGCCCGCGCGGGAACGATCGCGACGGAGCGCGGGGAAGTCCAAACCCCGGCGTTTCTGCCCGTCGGGACGGCGGCGACCGTCAAGGGAGTCTGGCCGTTCCAGCTGAAGGAGATGGGGTACGAATGCCTCCTCGCGAACACCTATCACCTGTATCTGCGGCCGGGCCACGAGCGGATCCGCAGTCTCGGCGGGGTGCACCGGTTCATGGGGTGGGACCGCCCGGTCGTGACCGACAGCGGGGGGTACCAGGTCTTCTCCTTGAGTTCCCTCCGGACGGTGTCCGACGACGAGGTGACGTTCCGGTCCCACATCGACGGCTCGAGGCACCTCCTTTCGCCGGAGCTCGCCGTGGAGATCCAGGAGGCGCTCGGCTCCGACGTCCGGATGGTCCTCGACGAATGCGTGGAATACCCCGCCGGGCGAAAGGATGTGGAGGAGGCCGTGAGAAGGACCTCCGCGTGGGCGCGCCGCAGCCTCGCCGCGTCCCGGAGGGAGGAGGGCGGCCTGTTCGGAATCGTCCAGGGGGGGATGGTCCGGGACCTCCGCAGGCGCAGTGTCGAGGAGATCTGCGCCCTCCCGTTTCCCGGATACGCGATCGGGGGGTTAAGCGTCGGGGAGGGGAAGGAACGGTTGCGGGAGACGGTGGAGTTCACCGCCCCCCTCCTTCCCGCGGAGAAGCCGCGATACCTGATGGGGGTCGGGACGCCGGAGGACATCCGGTTCGCCGTGTCCCGGGGGGTGGACCTGTTCGACTGCGTGCTGCCCACGAGGAATGCCCGGAACGGGATGCTCTTCACCTCGGCGGGGCCGGTGTCGATCAAGCAGGCGCGGTACGCCGACGATCCCCGCCCCCCGGACGAGGCGTGCGGCTGTCCCACGTGCCTGACCTTCTCCCGCGCCTATCTCAGGCATCTTTATCTCCAGAGGGAGATTCTCTCCTCGATGGCGCTGACGGTGCACAACCTGCACTATTACCGGCAATGGATGGAACGGATCCGCGAGGCAATTTCTATTGGAAATTTTGGGAATTTTGTGAAAGAATCACCCGGTTCAGGTGGTGAATAAGGAATTTCGGGAGGGCGGAAAGCCATGTTTTTCACAGGTCTTGCGCATGCCATGGGCGGGAAAGGCGAGGGAGGGTTCGGCGGGCTCACGGGCATCGTCCCTCTTCTGCTCATGTTCGTGGTCTTCTATTTCATTCTCATCCGGCCCCAGCAGAAGCAGGCGAGGAAGCATCAGGATTTCGTCAAGAACCTCAAGACGGGGGACCGGGTGGTCACCTCCGGCGGTCTGCACGGCATCGTCACGGGGATGACGGATACGACGATAACGCTCGAGATCGCGGAAAAGGTCAGGGTCAAGGTGACGCGCAGCGCCATCGGAGGATCGAGCCAGGAGGCGGCCGCCCCCGAGACGAAGACCGGATGAGAAGAC
>DATEXR010000211.1 GCA_035256765.1 Candidatus Deferrimicrobiaceae bacterium
CGGGGAAAAATCGCTTGCCGGGCCCGCGGGGAAAGGTAGAATGGAGTTCCCGCGGGCGCTTAACTCAGCGGTAGAGTGCCACCTTCACACGGTGGAAGTCACAGGTTCAAATCCTGTAGCGCCCACCATACCCTTTACGAAGGCCCCGCCTTCCGGGGAGGATCCGTCGCCCGGAGGCAGAGGGCCTCCTCGACGACGTCCTGGAAATCTTTCACTGTGCAGGGCTTGTGCACCACAAAGTCGATCCCCGCCTCCTTGATCCGCTGTTCATCCTGGTGCAGCGCCCAGCCGCTGATCAGGACCACCGGAACGGCGGAGGCGTGTTTCTTTACCCGTTCCGCCACCTGCAGGCCCGATATCCCCGGCATGCTCAGATCCGTGATGACCAGGTCGACCTTCTGCGCTTCGAAGATTCGCAGCCCTTCCGTCCCCGAGGAAGCGACAAAGGCCATATGCCCCATCTCCTTGACGTATCGCTCGAAGAGATCCCGGTTCAAATCCCCGTCCTCGATGATGAGGATCCTCGCCGGGGCGGTCCCTTCCCGCGACCCCTTCCCCTTGCGCGGTCTCTCCGAACAGGGGGGGGAAATCACCGGCAGGCGGAGATGGAAGGTGGACCCCCTCCCTTCCATGCTGCTCACCCGGATGTCGCCGCCGTGGCGGGCGACGATCCCGTAGATGATGCTCGTCCCGAGCCCCTGGCCGATCTCCTTGGTGGTGAAAAAGGGCTCGAAGATCCTTTCCCGGACCTCTTTGCTCATCCCGATCCCCGTGTCGGACACCTCCAGCAGGACCTGGTCCCCCTCGTGGAAGGTCGCGAGGGAGATCTCGCCTCCTTTCGGCATCGCTTCCACGGCGTTGATGAGGAGGTTGCAGACGACGCGGCAGATCTCGGCGGGGTCTCCCACCGTCAAGGGGAGGGTCCCGGGCCGGACGAGAACCGCGATGCGGATCCCCCTGGCCTCGCTTTCGTCCTTCCACTTGGTCCGGGTCATCTCCACGGCATTTGTCACGACCGCGTTCAGGTCGAGGGGGACGGAGGAAACGTCCCTGCGGATCCGGGACAGGTCCTGGATCCGACTGATCGTCTCCCCCCCCTGGAGGGCGAGCTTCTCGATCGTCTCCAATTGCGAACGGATGTACGGAAGGTCCAACTCCTTGTTTCCGAGCTTCAGGCCCAGAAGCTGGGTCCTTCCCAGGATCCCGTGGAGCAGGTTATTGAAATCGTGCGCGATCCCGGCGGCCAGCTGGCCGAGCGCCCTGACCCGCTCCGAGTCCACGAGGTCTTTCTGGGCCGCCTTCAGGGACTCGTACGCCTCCTGAAGCTCATCGAGCTGTTTCGTCCTCTCGATCGCCATCGCCGCCTGCCCCGCGAGGCCGTATAGAAACGCCATGTCCTCCTCTTCGAAGGGGAGGCCGGAGCGCCGGTCCGTTACGTTGATCACCCCCAGCACCTTCTCCTGGAGCAGAATCGGGATGCTGAAGACCATCGGGGCGGAGATGAACGATTTGGAATGGGTGGAGTCCAGGGACCGGCTGACCCTCGGGTCCGTCAGGACGTCCTTCACGAGGACCGGCTTCCCTTCCTTGGCGACCCATCCGGCGATCCCCTCCCCCACTTTCAGCCGCACCTTGCCGACGACTTCCGCATCCAGCCCGCGCGCGGCGAC
>DATEXR010000212.1 GCA_035256765.1 Candidatus Deferrimicrobiaceae bacterium
AAAAACGGGTTCGACCGTTTTTCCTCCCCCACCGTCGTGGCCGGGCCGTGCCCCGGGTACAGGACCGTGTCGTCCGGGAGGGGGAAGATCTTTTTCCTGACCGACTCGATCAGTCGTTCGTGGTTTCCCCCGGGAAGGTCGGTCCTCCCGATGGAACCGGCGAAAATGAGGTCCCCCACGAACGCCATCTTCCCTCCTATATAGGATACACAACCGGGGGTATGCCCCGGCGTGTGCGCCACGAGGAACTCCTGGCCCCCGAAGGGGACGATGTCCCCCTCCTCCACGAGGACGTCCGGCGGGGGGGGATCGGGGACGGACAGCCCGAAGAGCATCCCCTGGCGCCTCGCCCCCGTCATCCGGTCGACGTCCGCGGGGTGAAGATGGACGGGCGCTCCCGTCTTTTCCCGGAGGAGACCCACCGCGCCCACATGGTCGAAATGGCCGTGGGTCAGCAGGATCTTCTCCACCGCGAGCCCCAGGCCTGCGATCTCGGCGAGAATCGCCTCCCCGTCGCCGCCGGGGTCGATCACCACCGCCTTCCGGCTGGCCGTGTGCTCGACGAGGTAGGCGTTCACCGCGAGCGGCCCCACCTCCATCACGTACACCCGGAACGGGTCTCCTCCCGTCACAGCTTCCGGGTCCATCCGGAGAACAGATCGACGTAGGAGGCCGCGATCTCCTCCGCCACGCGCTGGTCATCGGCCTCCACGCACAGGTGGAAATAAGCCTCGTCCTGGCTCGGGTAGACGAGCGCCCAGTCCTCTCCGTGGAAGATCTTCACCCCGTCGACGAACTGGCTCGGCTTCCCCTTGGCGTGGTCGGCGAGCATGCGCATGAGCGCCCCCTTGTGCTCCCATGCGCACGGGATCTTTTTCCTGAGCATCACCGTCGGCGGAATCTCCCGCAAGATGTCGGAAAGGGTGCGTTTCTCCGCGGCCAGCATCTCCATGAGCCGGACGATCGCGAACATGCCGTCGAAGGCGGGCTGGAACCCGGGGAAGACGTACCCCCCGCTGTTGTCCCCGACGAAGGAGACCCCTTCACGGGCCGCCGTCTCCATGAGAGACCGCGGAAGGGTCCTCGCCCGGAAGACGTCCATCCCGAACCGGGCGGCGATCTTCTCCACGTTCCGGGAGGCGGTGACGGGCACGCCGACACTCCCGGATCTCTTCCGCCGGCAGGCGAGAAGGCAGATGATCTGAAGGGAAGTCCAATCCGGGAGGATGTCCCCCTTTTCGTCGACGAGAAAAATCTTCTCCCCGCCGGTGTCGATCATCACCCCGAAGTCCGCGGAGAGGGACCGGGAGATGGCCGTCAGGTGGGTAAGCCCCTTCTGGAATTCTTCCTCCGTCTTCGTGATCTTCGCCGCGTCGAGGTTGGCGTTCAGAGCGACCGTCTCGACCCCCAGGCGCCCGAGGATCCGGGGGAAGATGAGGGTTGATGAGCCGTAGGAATAGTCGAGCACGATGTTGAATCCGCGCTCCTTGACGGTTTTCACATCGATGGCCTTGAGGAAGCCGTCGACGTACGTGTCGAACCCCCCCACGGGGAAGGAGATCTCCCCCGTCTCCTCGGTGTCCGCGCGGACGAAGTCCTCCCGGAAGAAGAGAAACTCGATGCTCCGTTCCACGCTCACAGGGAGATTCAGCCCGTTGTCGTCGAAGAATTTCAGGTCCACG
>DATEXR010000213.1 GCA_035256765.1 Candidatus Deferrimicrobiaceae bacterium
CGTAGGTCAGGTATTGCACGAGGACCGGCATGTTCGCGATGGGGAACATGAATCCGGACAGGAGGACCGCGGGGAAATAGAAGAAGAAGACCGTCATCATCGCCTGCTGCTGCGTGCCGCTGACCGTCGAGATGAAGAGCCCGATCCCGAGCGTGGTCATGAGGTAGAACGTCGTGGCGAGAAGGAGCAGGGGAAGGCTGCCCCGGATCGGCACATCGAACCAGAAAACTCCGATCCCTGCGATCATGAGGACGTCCGCATACCCGACCAAGGCGAAAGGGAGCGTCTTCCCGAGGATGAACTCGGCGGGGGTGATCGGCGACACCAGGATCTGCTCGATCGTCCCGACCTCCTTTTCCCGGACCACCGCCATGCTCGAGAGAGTCAGGGTGATGAGCATCACGATGAGCGCGATCACCCCGGGAACGTAAAAGTTCCGGCTCTCCAGGTTCTCGTTGAACCAGGCGCGGGGGACAAGCTCGATCCCTTTTCGAGGCGGTACCGCCCCTAGGAGGCGGGACAGGCGGGCAAGGAGGACCTGCCCGGAGTACTCTCCCGCGATCCTCCCCGAGTAGTCGAGAACGATCCCTGCGGTGTTCGAATCGGTCCCGTCCACGATGACCTGGAGCACGGCCGTCCTTCCCGCCCGGAGGTCCTGCGCGAACCCCTCGTCGATCCGCAGGATCGCTCCCGCCTTCCCTTCGTCGAGGAGGCGCGAGGCCTCGTCGGGGTCCCGGGTCCGCGATACGAACCGGAAATACCCCGAGGCGGAGAAGCGGGAGAGCAGGTCCCGCGAGGACGCGCTGCCGTCGAAGTCCACGACGGCCGTGGGGACCCGACGCACGTCCGTGGTGACGGCATAGCCGAAGACCATCACCTGGACGAGCGGCATGAGAAGAACCATCCTGCGCAATTTCGGGTCCCGGAACAGCTGCAGGAATTCCTTGACGAGCATGTGGCGGATCCGCTCCCCCATGGTCCCCCCTACATGCGCTTCTTCCGGAACTTCCGGTCGGCCAGCGCGAGGACGGCCGCACCGAACGCGGCGAGCATCGCGGCATCCATCCACAGGACCGTGATCCCGACCCCCTTCAGGTAGATCCCCTTGAGGATCACCACGAGATACCGGGCGGGGATGGCGTAGGTGAACCCCTGGATGACCACCGGCATGTTCCCGATGGCGTAGACGAACCCCGACAGCAGGAACGCGGGGAGGAAGGTGAGCACGATCGCGAGCTGGCTCGCCACCAGCTGGGATCTCGTGACGATGCTGATGAGCATCCCCAGGGAGAGCCCCCCGGCCAGGAAAACCGCCGCCATCCCGAAAAGCAAAAACAGGCTGCCGCGCAGCGGAACGTGGAAGAGGAATTCCCCCATTCCCACCGCAAGGACGACGTCGAGCATCCCCAGGGCGAAATACGGGACGAGCTTCCCCAGGAGGAGCTCCCGGGAGGTGACGGGCGTGGAGATGAGCTGCTCCATCGTCCCCTGTTCCCATTCCTTCGCCACGGTGAGCGAGGTCAGCATCGCGGCGATCACCATCATGATGACGGCGATGAGCCCCGGGATGATGTAGTTCTTCGACTCCCGGTCGGCGTTGAACCAGACGCGGGACCTCACCTCGATCGGTTCGGGCATGTTCCTTTCCCCTCCGATCCGTGCCGCCCGGGCCGCGACATCCCGGGAGTACGCCCGGGCCACTCCTTCCGCGTACCCGAGGGCGATCGATGCGGTGTTGGAGTCGGAACCGTCGATGAGAAACTGGACCGGGGCCGCGCGGCTCCCCGCGAGGAGGGAGGAAAAGTCCCGGGGGACGACGACCGCCGCCAGGACGGTCCCCGACTCGATCGCACGCTCGATCCCGGCGTAGCCGGTTGCCCGCAGGCGAACGGCGAAATACCTCGATCCGTCGAACCGGCTCACGAGTTCCCGGCTCTCGGGGGAACCGCTCTGGTCCCAGACCGCGATCGGCACGTTGTCCACGTCCAGGGTGAGGGCGTATCCGAACAGCATCAGCATCAGCATGGGAATGGCGATCGCCATGCCGAGGCTCCTGGGGTCGCGGCGGATGTGGAGGAACTCCTTGCGGGCCACCGCCCGGACGCGCCTAAGGTTCATCGCCTGACTTCCGCGAGCGGCCCGGTTTCGCGGTCCTTCTCCTCGACGAGGGAGACGAAGACGTCTTCCAGGGAGGGGGGGATCCGCTCGATCCGGGTCACGGGGAACCCGCCCGCCGTAAGCGAGGACCGGAGAAGGGTCGTCGACTCCTCCCCCCGGGCGACCACCGCGTGGATCTCCCTCCCGAAGAGGGCCGCCCCCCGCACCCCCGGGACTCCTTCGAGCATTCCGATCGCATCCTGCGGCCGGTCGCAGCGGATCTCCACCACCTCCTCCTTCATCAGGCGGCTCTTCAACTCCTCCGGGGTTCCCAGCGCCACCAGGCCGCCCCGGTAGATGAGCCCCAGGCGGTCGCAGTACTCGGCTTCCTCCATGTAGTGGGTCGTCACAAAGACCGTGACCCCCTTCGATGAGAGTCGGTAGATCAGGTCCCAGAAGTTCCGGCGGCTGATCGGGTCGACCCCGGAGGTGGGCTCGTCCAGGAACAGGATCGGAGGTTCGTGCAGGATTGCGCACCCCAGGGCAAGCCTCTGTTTCCAACCGCCGGAGAGAAACGCCGTCTTCGTGTCCCGGTGACCGGCGAGGCCGGCCATCGAGAGGACCCACTCCTTCCGCTCCCGCTTCCTGTCCGCCGGAATCCGATAGATCCCGCTGTAGAAGTCGATGTTTTCCCCGACGGTCAGGTCCTCGTAGAGGGAGAACCGCTGGGACATGTATCCGATGTGCTGCTTGATCGCCTCCGGCTCGGTCAACAGATCGTACCCCGCCACCTTTCCCTCTCCCTCCGTCGGGGAAAGAAGGCCGCACAGCATCCGGATCGTCGTCGACTTGCCCGCTCCGTTCGGGCCCAGGAAACCGAAGATCTCCCCTTTCCTTATGTCGAAGCGCAAATCCTTGACCGCCTCGAACGCGCCGAACCGCTTCCCGAGGCCGCGCACGGTGACGGCAACCTCTTCCGCCGTGCGGATCACGATTCGGAACCCCCGTCGGAGGAGATCAGGGCGACGAAGACGTCCTCGAGGGCCGGCTCGATCGGCCGGATCGCCGAGTACGGGATCCCGGCTCCTGATAGGGCTTTTTCCATTGCCGGAACGGCACGATCGGGCTCCCTCGTCCCCACGTGCAACCGCTCCCCGTACAGGCTCACCGTTTCGCCGGGCATCTCCTTTCGGAGGATTTCCGCCGCATGCCGGGGCTTTTCGCAACGGACCTCGAGGATCATGCCGGGGTAGAGGCCCTTCACCTCCTCCGGGGATCCCAACGCCAGGAATTTCCCCTTGTGGAGAAGGGCCAGCCGCTGGAACCGCTCCGCCTCGTCGAGATAGGCCGTAGAGACAAAGATCGTGACCCGTTCCCGCAACAGCCGGTAGAGAATTCGCCAGAAGTCCCTCCGGGAGACGGGGTCGACGCCGTTGGTCGGCTCATCGAGGAAGAGCACCCTCGGAGTGTGGACGAGGGCGCAGGCAAGCCCCAGTTTCTGTTTCATCCCGCCGGAGAGGTGCCCCGCCAGGCGCCGCTGGAAAGGGGTCAGGTTGCTGAAGGCCAGCAGTTCCTCGACCCTCTCCCGCCGCCCCCTGCGGGGAACGCCGTACAGGTCGGCATAGAAGGCGATATTTTCCATCACGGAGAGATCGGCGTAGAGCCCGAACCGCTGGCTCATGTACCCGATCTCCTCGTGGATCTTCCCGGCCTCTTTGTCGATCGAATGGCCCATCACCCACGCCTCGCCTGCCGTGGGGTCGAGGATCCCGGTGAGGAGGCGCATCACCGTCGTCTTCCCCGCGCCGTCCGGCCCCACCAGGCCGAAGATCTCCCCTTCGCCCACCGTCAAGGTGAGGCGGTCCACAGCGACGGTGTCGTGGAACTTCCGGGTAAGACCCTCAGTCCGAATCGCGTCCAACACGCACCTCCCCCGCCTCCTCCGTCCGGATGACCGCATCCGCCGGCATGCCGGGCTTGAGCTCCATCGCCGGGTTGGGGATGTCGACCTTGATCCGGTAGACGAGCTTCACCCTCTCTTTCTGCGTCTGGACGCTCTTCGGCGTGAACTCGGCCTGGGGGGCGATGAAGGAGACGCGCCCGGTGTACTTCTTCCCCGGATAGGTGTCGGTGGTGACCGTTACGGGCTGCCCTACCTTGACCCGTCCCAGGTCGGTCTCCTCGATGTACGCCCGGAGCCAGACATTGGACAGATCGCCCACCGTAACCACCGGGGTCCCCGGGGCGACGTAGTCCCCGGCCTCGACATTTTCGGACAGAACGACGCCGGAGAGCGGCGCGGTGACCGACCCGTAGCCGAGGCGCACCTTCGCGAGCTTAAGGGCCTCCCCCGCCTGCTCCAGCCGGGCCCGGGCCAGTTCGATCGTTTCTTTTCTCGGTCCCTCCTCCACAAGGAGCAGGGCCTCCCTCGCTTCCTTGACCCTTGCCCGGGCCACCTCGCTCGCGGCTTTCGCCGCTTCGTATTCGCGGGCCGCGATCACTCCCCGGGAATACAGGGCCGCGGCGCGCTCGTCATCGCGCACGAGGCGGACCGCCTCGGCATCCGCACGGGCCACCGTCGCGCGGGCCGCCCCGATTTCCTGGGGCCGGGAGCCTGCGAGGAGATCCCGGAGAGCAGCCTCCGCCGCCCGGCGCTCGGCTTCCTTGAGCCGCACCTCCCCTTCCAGGTCCTCGATGTCCAGGCGGGCGACGAGCTGGCCCCGGGTGACCATCATCCCCTCGCCCACCAGCCTCTCCTGCACGCGGCCGGGAATCCGGAAGCTCACGTCCACGTCGGTCACCTCGATGTTTCCCGAGACCCGGACCGCTCCTTCGGCCTCTCCCCCCCGAAAACGGAAGTACGCCATTGTCCCCGCGACAGCGATTAGAACGATCACCCCCGCCCACATCGCTTTTCGCCGGTTCATCTTCGCCCTCCCATATCGATCTTTCTCAATTTATATTTATCCAGCCGCGGGCGATTCGCAATCGGCCCCGCATCCTCCCTCCGGCAACTCCTTCCGAAAAACCGATTCCCGCTTCTCCTCCTTTTCCCTCCTGTCGGATATTATGTGAATATATGTTCACTTTAAAAGGAAAGAGTATTCACCCCGTCCGGATCGATTTTGCGAACAGCGCGAACGATTTCTTGGCGTGGCGAGTGACGTCGAACTTCCCGTCGCTGAAATACCAGAGCGTCGCCGCCGGCTGGATCAGCCCGATGAAATGGACCGCCGCCGCCGCCGGGTCGATATCCTCGCGAATGTCCCCCCGCCGCTGTCCCTGCCGAATGACCTCCGCAACCCGGTCCAGGTAGCGGCGGATCACGTGGTAGACCTCTTCGCGGTGGTGCGCCCCGCCGCCGGAAATTCCTTCCGCGAAAAGGATCCTGGGGCCCGCATACCCCTGCCGGATCGTCTCGACATGGAACCCGAGGATCTTCCGGAGTCGTTCCACCGCGTCCTCCTCCGCGGAGCCCGCCCTGAGGACGTTTTCCAGGAGCCGGTCCCCCATCCGGCCGACCGCGGCGGAGAGGATCTCCTCCTTCCCCCGGAAATGCCGGTAGACCGCGGAGGGGACGACCCCGATCCGTCGGGCGACCGCCCCCACGCTCAGCCGCCTGATCCCCTGGCGCGCCAGAAGCTCGAGCGCGGCTTCCGCGATCTGCTCCCTTCGGACCTCCCTGCTCTGTTTCTTCGCCACCACCCTCATCCTATTGTGAATATATGTTCACATTATGGGCCCGAAAAAAGGGGGCTGTCAAGCCCCCCCGAACCATCCCCTTCGGTGCCTGGCCGAACCGGCCTTCACGCCGGCAGTTCGAAGTCCCCCCGGGCGATCCTCGCCGCCATGTCGCCGTGGTCGGCCTCCGTGGGCGGCGGGGAGACGACGTGGAGGACGACCATGTCGGTCTTCGCCTTCACGCCGCGGGCCACCTTGCGCGGGACGACGACCAGGTCCCCCTCCCTCACGTGGCGGCGCGTCTCCCCCGCCACGACCTCCCCCTCCCCGGACACGATGTAGAGGACCACATGGACATCGGGCTTGTGAACGGGGATGAACTGGCCTGCCCGGAATGCCGCCTGGATGACCTTCATTTCCGAACTCTCGAACAGGGGCTTCGGGGCAAACCGGGCCGGGTCGAACGACACCTTCTCCTTCAGATGAACGAACACGGGCGCGGTCATCGTCTCCTCCTCCTTCCCGGGGGATCCTTCCCTTTCCGCAGGGTTCCCGTCAAAACCACTTCTTCTTCCGGAAGTACCAGACCAATCCCCCCGCCGTCGCCGCCATCACCAGGAGGATGAACGGGTATCCGTACCGCCAGCCGAGCTCCGGCATGTTGAACGGGGATGCCTCTCTGTCGAAATTCATCCCGTACACCCCGGCAATGAAGGTGAGGGGAATGAAGATCGTCGCCATGATGGTGAGCACTTTCATGATCTCGTTCATCCGGTTCGACACCGAGGAGATGTACTCGTCGACCAGGCTTGCCGCCATCTCCCGGTACGTCTCCACCATGTCCATCACCTGGATCGTGTGATCGTAGCAGTCCCGCAGGAACACGCGGGTTTCGGGCCGGATCAGGGGGGAGTCCTCGCGCAACAGCTCGCTCATGGCGTCGCGGGCGGGCCAGATGGCGCGGCGGATCTCGAGCAGCTGCTTCTTCACCCCGCGGATCTCCCGCAACGTCTCTCGGGTGGGCGTGCCGATCACCGTCTCCTCCAGGGTCTCCACCTCTTCCCCCAGTTTCTCGAGCGTCGGAAAGATGGAGTCGACGACGGCGTCGCACAAGGAGTAGAGAAGGTAGTCCGCCCCCAGGGAGCGGATCCTGCCCGACCCTTTCCGCAGCCGGTCGCGGATCGGATCGAAGGGATCCCCCGGCCGCTCCTGGAACGTCACCACGAGGCGGTCGGAGAGGAACAGACTCACCTGTTCCGTTTCCACCGGATACGAGACCTCGCGCAGGATGACGAGCAAGTGGTTTTCGTACCGGTCCACCTTGGGGCGCTGGGGGATGTTCAGGACATCCTCCAGGGCAAGAGGGTGGAAACCGAACCGGTCGCCGACCGCCTTCACGACCCCGGGATCGGAAAGCCCCCAGATGTCGAGCCAGAGGACGCCGTTCTCCGGTACGACAAGGGAGGGGATCTCTTCCGGGCGCAGGACCCGCTCCTCGCAACGGTCCGGACCGTACGAGAACATGTGGATCTGCGGCGGCTCCGCCCCCGCCTCGACGTGGGCCACCAACGTCCCCGGCAGCGTCCCGGGCGGATGCCACCGCTTGATCCGTTTCCTCGACCTCTTCCGACCCATCGGCCCCGTCCTCCGCGTGATCTCTTTCTTTTATATCAGAGGCGCCGGAATCGGCCAACGCCCCCTGCCCCGGTTGCCGCGCGGGACGCGCCCGTGGAATAATGAAAAATAAACTCGACGATCAAGCTGTTTCCGGATCAGGAGGTGCGGGATGGACCATCGACCGCTGCGGGGCATCGCCCTTTCCCTGGCCGCGTTCGCCGCGCTGGCCCTCGCGGTGTACGCCTGCGCCGTCAACCCCGTCACCGGGCGTTCCGAGCTCGCTCTCGTCTCCTTCTCGCCCGAGGAGGAGGTCGCTCTCGGGGCGCAGGCCTACGGGCCTGCCGTGCAGCAGCAGGGAGGGTTCTACCGGGACAACGCCCTCGAGGAGTACGTCCAGGGCGTCGGGATGCGGCTGGCCAGGGCCTCGCACCGCCCCGCCCTCTCCTATCGGTATCGGGTCCTGAACTCCTCCGTCCCGAACGCCTTCGCGCTGCCCGGGGGATTCATCGTCATCAACCGGGGCCTGCTCGTGGGGCTGAAAAGCGAGGCGGAGCTGGCGGCGGTGCTCGGGCACGAGACCGGGCACGTCACCGCCCGGCATTCCATGGCGGGGTACCAGCGGGCGCTGGCGGCCAACGTCCTGCTTACCGGAATCTCCGTCGCGGCGGGCGGAAAGGCCGGCGTGATGGAGCTCTCCGGGATCACCGCGTCGCTCATCAACAACGGCTTCTCGCGGGAGCAGGAGCGCGAGGCCGACTGGCTGGGGATCGACTACATGGTCAAGGCGGGGTACAACCCGGAAGGGGCCGTCAAGCTCCAGGAGTATTTCTACTCGGAGCTGGAAAGGGGGAAAAACCCGATGTTCGTGGAGGGCCTCTTCCGCACCCACCCGTTCTCCAAGGAGAGGCTGGACAACGCCCGGGCCCGCGTTGCAGACCGGTATCCGAACACGGTGAGAATCCCGAACTACACCTTCAACGAGACGATCTTCCTCCAGAAGACCGCGCGTCTCCGGGAAGTCCAGAAGGCGTACGACCTGGCCGACGAGGGAGACAAGATGCTGAAGGAGAAACGGTACGGGGAGGCGCTCGCCAAATACGAGGCGGCGGCCGCCCGGGAGCCGGGCCAGGCGCCGTTTCCCGCGTCGATCGGTCGCGTGCACCTGATCCGGAAGGAGTACGCCGCCGCGGAGACCGCTCTGCGGAGAGCGGTGCGCCTGGACAGCGAGTTCTTCGAGCCCCACCTCCTGCTCGGAGCGCTTCACTACCAGAAAAACGAACACCGCCAGGCGATCCCGGAACTGTCCCGGAGCATGGACCTCCTCCCGACCAAGCAGGGGGCGGCCATGCTGTCGAAATCGTACGAGGCGATCGGGGACGGGGAGAACGCGCGGAAGTACGCCGAAATGGCGAAGTAGGGTCCCATCATCCCCCCGGACTCGGGAATTCGGTGTCCTGCGGCCCCCCCCATCGTTTATAATGAAAAGGTTAAGGATTCCCGGGCAGGCCTTTTTTCTTCGCCGCAGACCGCGAGAAAGGAACCCGCGTGACCAAGGAAGAATTCATTCCGAAATGGATCGCCTGGGAGGTGACCGGGCGGTGCAACCTGAACTGCATCCACTGCCGGGCGTCCTCCTCCATGTTCTCGCACGACACCGATTTCACGACGGAGGAGGCCAAGAAGTTGATCGACGACATCACCTCCTTCTGCAGCCCCGTGCTGGTCCTCTCCGGGGGGGAGCCGCTGCTGCGCGCGGACCTCTTCGAGATCGCGAAATACGGGACCGACAAGGGACTTCGGATGTGCATCGCCACGAACGGGACGCTGGTGACAGACGACATCTGCGAAAAGATGAAGGAGAGCGGGATCAAGATCGTCTCCCTGTCCCTCGACGGCTCCACGGCGGCCGTGCACGACGACTTCCGCAAGCAGCCGGGCGCCTTCGAGGCCACCCTGCGCGCCGCCGAGACGTTCCACCGCAACGGAATCAAGTTTATCGTCAACTCCTCCTTCGCCAAGCGGAACCAGCACGACATCGCGGAGACGTACCGGCTCGCCAAGAGGATCGGTGCCCACGCCTGGTACATGTTCATGATCGTCCCCACGGGCCGGGGGCAGGAGATCATGGACGAACTGATCCGCAAGGAGGATTACGAGGAGATCCTCGAGTGGCACTACCAGATGGAGAAGAACGAGACGGACATGCTCGTGCGGCCCACCTGCGCCCCCCACTACTACCGGGTCCGGATGCAGAAGGCCAAGGAGGAGGGGATCAAGATCCAGCCGAGGACGCTCTCCTTCTCCACGGGCGGAGGGAAGGGGTGCATCTGCGCGCAGACGATCGCCTTCATCGACTCGAAGGGGAACGTTCAGCCGTGCTCCTACTTCCCCGTGGTCGCGGGGAACGTGAAGATGCAGCATTTCAAGGAGATCTGGTATCACTCCGAACTGTTCGAATCGCTCCGGGCCTTCGAGAAGTACAAGGGTCGCTGCGGCGAATGCGAATATCTGAACGTCTGCGGCGGTTGCCGCGCCCGGGCCGACGCCGTCCTGGGGGATTATCTCGAGGAGGAGCCGTTCTGCGACTACGTCCCCATCCGCACGAAACGCCGGCTGGAAGCGGCGGTCGAAGCGGGTAAGTCAAACCGGGGACGTTCTTAAACTTTTCAACCCGGGGACGTTCTTAAACTTTTTAATGCGGAGCCTTTCATTGGGCATGGGAATGCCGGGCGTCTTCTGCTTCAGAAGAAACCCTTCCGCGCATTAAAAAGTTTAAGAACGTCCCCATACGCCCCCGGTTGAAAAGTTTAAGAACGTCCGCATACGGTGAGGTGGATATGGCAGAGTACCGATTCCTGAGAGCGTGCCGGCGCGAGCCGGTCGACGTGACTCCCGTCTGGATCATGCGGCAGGCGGGGAGGTACCTTCCGGAGTACCAGAAGATCCGGGGGAAGAACTCGTTCCTCACGATGTGCAAGACGCCGGAGCTGGCAGCGGAAGTGACGATCCAACCGGTCGAACGGCTCGGCGTGGACGCGGCGATCCTCTTCTCCGACATCCTCATCCCCGTGGAGATGATGGGGGTCCCCCTCGATTTCCATGACGGAAAAGGGCCGATTCTGGGGAAGCAGATCAAGGGGCAGGCCGATGTCGACACCCTCGTCGTCCCCGACCCGGCCGACAAGGTGCCCTTCGTGATGGAGGCGATCCGGATCCTCCGGAAGGCGTTCGAGGGGAAAGTCCCGCTCATCGGTTTTTCCGGCCTCCCGTTCACCCTCGCCTCCTACATCGTGGAGGGAGGCACCTCCCGGAACTTCATCAAGCTCAAGACCCTCATGTACCAGGCCCCGGACGTTTTCCGCTCGCTCATGGGGAAGATCGCCCAGACGGTCGTCGCCTACCTCAACGCCCAGATCGAGGCCGGCGCGCAGGCGGTCCAGGTCTTCGACACCTGGGCGGGGATCCTGACGCCCGGGGACTACGAGAAGTACGCGCTGCCATACACCCGCGAGGTGGTGGAATCGCTGCGGCGCGACGGCGTTCCGGTCATCCACTATGCCAACGACTGCGCGACCCTCCTTCCCGCCATCCGGACCCTCCCGGTCGACGTCATCGCGGTCGACTGGAGGATCCCGCTCGACCAGGCCGCGGAGGCGGTGGGGGGAAACGTCGCTCTCCAGGGAAACATGGACCCGACGATGCTCTTCCTCCCGCCGGAGCAGATCGAGGAGTGCGTGCGCGACGTTCTCCACCGCGGGCAGTCCGCCGCCTCCCACATCTTCAACCTGGGACACGGCATCCTTCCGCCGACCAACCCCGAGCACGCGGTCGCCATGGTGGAAGCGGTCCACCGGCTCGGAAGGAAGGGGTGAAGGGTCCGCCGGAGGGTTCGTCCATGCCCGCTGCCGCCCCGCTCACGGGGATCGTCCTGCTCAACATGGGCGGGCCGGACACGCTCTCCGCCATCCGTCCGTTCCTGGCCCGGCTCTTCTCCGACCGGGAGTTGATCCGCCTTCCCCTTGCGCCCCTCACGCAGCCGCTGTTCGCCTGGATCGTCTCCGGGCTGCGCGCCCGGAAAGTCCGGCACTATTACGAGGAGATCGGCGGGGGCTCCCCGATCGCGGAACTGACCGGGAGGCAGCGCGCCGCGCTCGAGGAGATGCTGGCGGAAACGGGGGGGAACTTCCGCGTCTATGTGGGGATGCGGTACTGGTACCCCCTGACCAAACACGCGGTCCTCGAGATGAAGGAGGACGGCGTCCAACGGGGGATCGCCCTTCCCCTCTACCCGCAATATTGCTCGGCCACCACGGGATCGAGCCTCTCCGATCTGCGCAGGTGGATGCGGTGGGCCGGGGCCGGCTTCCCGCTGACGGAGGTCAAGTCGTGGCCCGATCACCCGGGGTACATCGCCGCCCTCTGCGAAAAGATCGAGGACACGCTTGCGGGGGAAAGCCCCGGGAAGACGCACCTCCTCTTCAGCGCCCACGGGGTCCCGAAATCGTTCATCGACTCGGGCGACCCGTACCGGACGGAGGTGGAACGGACGGTCTCCGCGGTGATGGAACGGTTCCCGGGAGTTCCGCACTCGATCTCCTACCAGAGCCGCCTGGGGAGGGTGGAGTGGTTGAAACCGGACACCGTGGAAGAAGTCTTGCGCCTCGGGCGGGAAGGAATCCAAAGGCTCGTGGTCGTCCCGGTGTCCTTTGTCTCGGACCATATCGAGACGCTCCACGAACTGGACATCCGTCTCAAGAAAACGGCCGGGGAAGCCGGGATCCCCACGTTTTTCCGGGTGCCGGCGCTCAACGACTCGCCGGCGTTCATCCGGGCCCTCCGGGACATCGCATTATCGGCCTCCGGGCAGTGACCAGGGAAAAGAGGGAGGCGTGAAACGCATCGTTATCGTCGGAGCGGGGATCTCGGGCATGTGCACGGCCCATTCCCTCGTCCGGGAGTTTTCCGCTGCCGGGAGGTCGGTCGAGATCCTCCTGTTCGAGGCCGAGAAAGTGCCCGGCGGGAAGATGCGCACCATCCGCGAGGACGGCTTCCACATGGAGTGGGGCCCGAACGGATTCCTCACCAACAAGCCGTATTCCCTCGACCTCGTGAGGGAACTGGGCGCCGAGGACCGGCTCTCCCGGTCGTCGGATCTCGCCAGGAAGCGGTTCATCTTTTCGGGGGGGATGCTGCACCGGCTTCCCGAAACTCCGCAGGCGTTCTTCCGCTCCCGGCTGCTCTCCCTTCGCGGGAGGGTCCGCATCCTCGGGGAACTCTTCGCCCCGGGGCCGCCCGAGGGGGTGGACGAATCGCTCGGGGACTTCGCGCGCCGCCGGCTCGGGCCCGAGGCGCTGGAAAAACTCATCGACCCGATGGTCACGGGGATCTACGCGGGCGACCCGGACCGGATGTCGCTCGAAAGCTGCTTCCCCCTGATCCACGATCTCGAGCGCAAGTACGGCGGGCTCGTGAAGGGGATGATCGCGCTCCGGCGGGAGCGCAAGAAGGCCGGAGAAAAACGGGAGATGTCCGCGGGGCCGGGAGGGGTCCTGATGTCGTTCGACCACGGCGTCCAGGCGCTTACCGACATCCTGGCCGGCAGGCTTTCCGACGGCCTCCATCTGGGCGTGAAGATCAACCGGGTCACCCGCCGCGAGGGGAAGATCCTCCTCTCGCTCGAGGAGGGGGGGCGGCGTGGAGAGATCGACACGGATGTCGCCGTACTGGCCACGCCCGCCTACGGGGCCGCCGGGTTGCTCGAGGGACTGGACCCCTCGTTGCGCGAGGCTCTTGCCGCCATCCCGTACTCGCCGATCTCGGTGGTGGCGCTCGGGTACGACAAGGCGGCGCTCGGCAACCCCCTCGACGGCTTCGGCTTCCTCATTCCCCGCGGGGAGAGGAGGAAGATCCTGGGCGCGCTGTGGGATTCGAGCGTCTTCCCGAACCGGGCCCCGGAAGGAAAAGCCCTGATCCGGGCGATGGTGGGGGGCGTGCGCCGCCCGGAACTTGCGGCCCTGCCGCCCGACGAGATGTTCCGCCTCGTTCGCTCCGAACTGTCAGCGACGATGGGGGTGACGGCCAAACCGGTCCTCTCCCGCTCCTTCTTCCACGAGAGAGGAATCCCCCAGTACCTCGTCGGCCACGGGAAGGTGCTCGAGCGGATCGAGGAGCGGCTCGCCGCCCATCCCGGGATCTATCTCAACAGCAACGCCTACCGGGGGATCGCCCTGAACGACTGCGTCCTGCAGTCCCGTCTCACCGCCGAACGGATCGCGCGGGATCTCTGATCGGCCCGCCATCCATTGCGGAAGGTATAAACCTCCCCGCCTGTTCTGTTGGTATCCGGAATCCCGGACCGGCGATCCCGCTATCGGTCCGCGAGATCCGGAAAAAGGGGGGCCAGAGAGGTGATCCGCTTCCACCCTTCCCCTTTCCGGACCGGCTCCGTCGCAAGGTGTCCGAAGAAGGCATCCAGGACTGCCGACCGTTCCTGGGCCAGCGGGGGGATGCAGTAGTCCTCCTCCTCCCAGACGGCGGCGCCGTCTTCGCGCAGGCGGGCGTTGCGCAAAGAGAGGGTGATCGCCCCGCCGAAGGGGCGAAGCCTCGCGAAGGCGTTCTCCCGGAGAAGATTTCCGAGCTCCTCCATCCGTCCAGCCATCGGGACCGCGGTGACCAGATAGTGTGCCATGAACGTACGATGAATCCCGACTCACGCGGGTTCCCGGGTCCCGGATGTGTGCCGGAAGGCGGAGATCGGGGACAGCGTGGACGGCGCGGACCGATCCCGGTATCCTAAGATAGCTCCCACGACCCGAACATCCGGCATGCTCCCCTTTGGCGGGGGAAGCTTTGGTGGGCAAGGAGGAGATCCGATGGGCCACGTCCGCAACGGACACGGGGTCTACGGCAGGCTCCAGGAGCGTCTCGACC
>DATEXR010000214.1 GCA_035256765.1 Candidatus Deferrimicrobiaceae bacterium
CTCGGACCGGGGGCGGGGGTTGCCCGACCCGATTTCCACCTCCAGTTGCGGATTTCCGGCATGTCCTCGCCGTGTTTCCGGATGTAGTTCTTGTGGTCGAGCAGCTTGTCGCGGAGGAACTGTTTCACGTAGGCGGCGCGCGAGCCCAAACCCGGCACGCGATCGATCACGTCCCCGACGAGATGGAAGCGGTCGAGATCGTTCATCACCACCATGTCGAACGGGGTGGTGGTCGTGCCTTCCTCCTTGTAGCCGCGGACGTGCAGGTTCTTGTGGTTGGTGCGGCGGTAGGTCAGGCGGTGGATCAGCCACGGATAGCCGTGGAAGGCGAAGATGATCGGCTTGTCCGTGGTGAAGAGCTCGTCGAAATCCCTGTCGTCCAGTCCGTGCGGATGCTCGCTCCGGGGCTGCAGCGTCATCAGGTTCACCACGTTGATGACGCGGATTTTCAACTTCGGGAAATGCTGCCGCAGCATCTCGACGGCGGCGAGCGTCTCCAGCGTCGGCACGTCGCCGGCGCAGGCCATCACCACGTCGGGGTCGCCGCTCTTGTCGTTGCTGGCCCACTTCCAGATGCCGAGCCCGGCGGAACAGTGCTTCGTGGCCGCGTCCATGGTAAGCCACTGCAGGGAGGGCTGCTTGCCGGCCACGATGACGTTGACGTAATGTTTGCTTCGCAGGCAATGGTCGGCCACGGAAAGGAGCGTGTTGGCATCCGGCGGCAGGTATACGCGGATGATCTCGGCCTTCTTGTTCACCACGTGGTCGATGAAGCCCGGGTCCTGGTGGCTGAAGCCGTTGTGGTCCTGCCGCCACACGTGCGACGTGAGCAGGTAATTGAGCGAGGCGATGGGCCGCCGCCACGGGATCTGGCGCGTCACCTTGAGCCACTTGGCGTGCTGGTTGAACATCGAATCCACGATGTGGATGAACGCCTCGTAGCAGGAGAACAGACCGTGGCGCCCCGTGAGGAGATACCCTTCCAGCCATCCCTGGCAGAGATGCTCGCTCAGCACCTCCATGACCCGGCCGTCCGGGGAGACGTGGTCGTCGGTCGCAAGGATCCTGCCGGTCGAGACGCGATCCGTGATGTCGAAAAGAGGGGTCAGGCGGTTCGATGCGGTCTCGTCGGGGCCGAAGACCCGGAAATTGCGATGCTCCCAATTCCGCTTCATCACGTCCCGGAGGAACGTTCCCAGGACCCGGGTGGCTTCCTCCTCCACCACGCCCGGCCGGGGGACGGAAACGGCATATTCCCGGAAATCCGGCATGCTGAGGTCCCGAAGGAGCATTCCTCCGTTCGCGTGCGGGTTGGCGCCCATTCGGCGTTGGCCTTCCGGCGCCAGTTCCGATATCTCCGGAATCAGTCTGCCGTTCCGGTCGAAAAGCTCCCCGGGCCGGTAGCTCTTCATCCACTTCTCGAGCAACTTCAGGTGCCCGGGGTTCCCGGCGATTCCCGAAAGGGGCACCTGGTGGGAGCGGAAGGAGCCTTCCGTGGGCAGGCCGTCCACCTTCTTGGGCCCCGTCCACCCCTTGGGCGTGCGGAAAACGATCATCGGCCAGGAAGGGCGGTTCCGGAAGCCTTTCGTCCGGGCCTCGGTCTGGATCTCCCGGATCTCTTCGACGATCGCATCGAGGGTCGCCGCCAGGAGCTGGTGGACTTTTTCCGGATCGTCTCCCTCGACGAAATAGGGGTGATATCCGTACCCGCGGAAAAGTTGTTCCAGTTCGTCATGGGGGATGCGCGCCAGCACGGTGGGGTTGGCGATTTTGTAGCCGTTGAGGTGCAGGATCGGCAGGACCGCCCCGTCGTGGACGGGGTTCAGGAATTTGTTCGAGTGCCAGCTGGTTGCCAGCGGTCCGGTCTCCGCCTCGCCGTCCCCCACCACGCAGGCGACCAGCAGGTCGGGGTTGTCGAACGCGGCGCCGTACGCGTGAGCCAGGCAATACCCGAGTTCGCCGCCTTCGTTGATCGATCCCGGCGTTTCGGGGGCTACGTGGCTGGGGATGCCGCCGGGGAAGGAAAACTGGGTGAACAGTCGTTTCATCCCCCGCTCGTCCCGGGAGACGTTCGGATACAGCTCGCTGTAGGTGCCCTCCAGATACGTGTTGGCCACGAGGCCCGGTCCTCCGTGACCGGGTCCGGTGAGATAGATCATGTTCAGGTCGTACTTCTTGATGATCCGGTTGAGATGGACGTAAAGGAAGTTCAGTCCCGGCGTCGTGCCCCAGTGGCCAAGCAGCCGCGGCTTCACATGCTGTTTTTTCAACGGTTTTTTCATCAGCGGATTGTCGTACAGGTAGATCTGGCCGACCGACAGGTAGTTGGCCGCCCGCCAATAGGCGTGCATTTTCCGCAGCATTTCCGGGGACAGCGGCTTTTTCATGGGGCTTCTCCTTAGGTCCTTCGTTTTCCGGACCCTAAGGCGCTGGTTGGAAGGGCCGGCCCGGGCCGCCTGTCCCCGGGCCGTAAGGGTCCTATTTCCCGAATACCTCCTTGAAAAACTTCTGCATCTCGGCCCAGGACTTTGCGTCCGCGTCGGCGTTGTATCCGAGCGGAAGGCTGAATTTTTTCGCGTAGTCGTCCGCACCCGGATTCGTGAAACTATGGAGGGCCCCCGGATAGGAAACCACCCGGAAATCGGCGCGGGCCGCCTTCATCTCCTTTTGGAAATCCTCGACCTGCCCGGGGGGAACGAACTTGTCATCGGCGCCGGTAAGGACCAGGACCCTCGCCTTGACCGCCCCGGGCTTTGCCGGAGACGTCGTCGTCAGCCCCCCGTGAAAGCTGACCACTCCCTCCAGGTCGATTCCGTCCCGTGCCGTCTGGAGGACGACGCCCCCGCCGAAACAGTACCCGATGGCGCCGATCCGCCCGGGGTCGGTGAATCGATGTCCCTGGAGAACCTTCCTGGCGGCCAGAAACCGTTCGCGCCCGAGGTCCATGTTCTTCCGGATCTCCCCGGAGAATTTCGCGGCGTCGTCGGGATGCTGCGCCTTCTTCCCTTCGCCGTACATGTCCACCGCCAGGGCGACGTACCCCAGTTCGGCCAGCATCCGTGCGCGCCTTCTTGCGTACTCGTCGTGCCCCCACCACTCGTGGACCACCAGAATGCCCGGCCGTTTTTCCGAATGGCCGTCGTCGTAGGCCAGGTACCCTTTCATCGTCGTCCCTCCGGCGGAGTACTCCACCGGTTCCCCCCGGATCTCGCCCTGGGCGGATGCGGCGATCGCAGCCAGAAAGAAGATCGTCCCGATGATCCGTATCATATCGTCCTCCTCATGGTTTGTCCGGCCCCATTGAGATGAACGGTCGTCCCGGCGGATTCACGTTTCCGCGGCGGAAAGGAAATCGGTTGCGGGATTCCCCTTCCCTTCATACAATCAAGAAATCGTCTTGATAATCCATCTTGCCGGAGGAGGGATCATGGGAATGAAAGGATCGAGGACGGAGAAGAACCTGCTTGCGGCGTTCGCCGGGGAATCTCAGGCCAGGAACCGGTACACCTTCTATGCGGGCATTGCGTCGAAGGAGGGTTACGAAGGGATCGCCGCCATCTTCCTGGAGACCGCGGACAACGAAAGGATGCATGCCAAGCGGTACTTCGATCTGCTCGAAGGGAGGGACGTCGAGATCACCGCCGCCTACCCGACGAAAATCGGCAACACCGCCGTGAATCTGGAGGCGGCCGCCGCCGGGGAGCATGAAGAGTGGACCCATATCTACCCGACGTTCGGGAAAATCGCCGAGGAAGAGGGTTTCAAGGCGGCGGCGACGATCTTTTTCCGGGTTGCGGACGTCGAGGTGGAGCACGAGAAGCGGTACCAGAAGCTTCTTGCCCGCGTGAAGGAGGGGTCTCTCTTCAAGCGGAAAAAACCGATCCGTTGGAAGTGCATCAAGTGCGGGCGCATCCATGAAGGGACCGAGGCGCCGGAACGCTGTCCCACGTGCGCCCATCCCCAGGCGTGGTTCATCCCCGCGGAGGAGAATTACTAGATCCCGGCCGGGACGCCGGTGAAGGCCGGGGGGAAGCGGCGGGCAAGGGCAAGTCGTCAGGACGTCGTTTGCGCGGGGAGGGGCAAAGAGAAAAGATCCCCCGCCATGACAACCCGGTTCTTCCCCATGCGCTTTGCCGCGTACATCGCCTCGTCGGCCGCACGCATCAGTTCCGCCGGGTCGCCGGCATATTCGGGGTAGGAGGCGACGCCGATACTGACCGTCACTTTCGTCGGCTCCCCCTTGGGATCGTGCGTCTTCTCGCGGGTCCGGTCCACCCGGATGTCGAAGCGGATTTCCTCGATGGAGGCCCGCAGGCGTTCCGCCGTGGCGAGTGCCTGCTGGGCCGTCACCTCGGGGAGGATGACGGCGAATTCCTCCCCTCCGTACCGGCAGCCGATGTCGACTTCGTAGCCACGCTTCCCGTCGATTCGGCGTATGCTGCCGAGGATCGATTCGGCGACCCCCCGCAGCACTTCGTCTCCCGCGAGATGGCCGTGCCGGTCGTTGATCCTCCGGAAGTCGTCCACGTCGAGGATGAGCAGGGAGAGAGGGCGATGATACCGTTTCGCGCGCTGGATCTCCGAGTTCAGCCGGTAATGGAAGTACCGGTGGTTGTAGAGGCTGGTGAGATTGTCCCTGACCACAAGATCCCGGAGGCGCTCCTCCCGGGCACGGATCGTCCCCATCATGAAAACCCCGGTGAAGGCGACGCACAGGTTGGTGATCGATACCCATCCCCACTTGATGATCTCGTAGGCGAAGGTATGCTGCAGCGCGTTGTTCTCGAAAGGCATCGCCACGGGCGGGATCAACCCGTAGTGCTCGACCAGGAGAAGTCCGCCGTACGCGATCATCCCCCCCATGGCGATGGCATAGGTGTCCGAGTCCTTCTCCATGATCAGGGCGGCCTCGAGGGTCAGGACCAGGTACATCGTCCAGAACCACGACACGGCCCCCCCGCTGAAATGGACCACGACGGAAACGAAGACCAGGTCGAGAAGCAGCTGGATCTGGTTGAGCGACCGGATCCTCTTGATCCTCTTGTAGGAATAGTGCAGCCAGGCGTTGTAGGTGGCCACGAAGGACCACGCGATGACGGGAAAGACGCAGTGCCTGACGGTGATCATGGTGAGGTCGGCGGAGATGTCCTGGAAGAAGATATAGGGAACGATCCCGTACGCCGCGAGAATCACGAGAATGACCCATCGGGCATGGATCACCAGGCCGGTGCGCTCCCGGGCCACCTTGAGCAGCTCCAGTTCTTCGGTGGTGGGGACGTCGATGGCCATGTGGGAAAGTTTCTTCATGCGATCCCGGGACATACCCTTCCGCCTCGTCCCCGAAGGCGTTTTTGTCTCCCTCCGCTCCTTCAGGGACAAAAACGATGCTTCCGCGCGGAACCTTGCCCCTGGAGGAATCTATCGGCAATCCCGGGGGAAAACTTTCCCCCGGTTGCGCATTTCGGCATCGCGTCACGGTCCGGTATGGTTGTATAATGCCAGCGGATCGGAGGAACCGGAAACGATGAAGTCCAAGCGCGTCTATCGCGTGATCTTCCAGAACCAGGGGAACGTCTACGAGCTTTATGCCCGAAAGGTGAGCCAGGGCGATCTGTTCTCTTTCGTCGAGGTGGAGGACATCCTGTTCGGGGAGCGCGGCGGAGTGCTTGTGGACCCCTCGGAGGAGAGGCTCAAGTCGGAGTTTTCGGGCGTCAAAAGCACCTACATTCCGCTGCAGGCGATCGTGAGGATCGATGAGGTGGAAAAGGAAGGGGTGAACAAGATCATCGCCGCCGTCGGACCCAAGGACAACATAACGCCCTTCCCCTTGCCGCTTAGCCCTCTGGGAGGCAAACCCCCCAAAGGTTGACCCGGCAACCCCTCGTTATTGCGGGGGGAGGGGCAGGCAGTACCGGATGTGGATAAAAATGGTGATTTCCGCCCCGTTTCCCTACCCGCCGGGGGAAGAACGCTTCGGTCCGTATCGAAATTCCGCATAACATCCGGTGGCTTCCCGGCTATCGGGGGAAAGATCCGGAAGGATATTTCATTATTGTTTCTCGGAATTTTCCACAGATTTTGCGGAATTTCTGTGGACAGGTTTGTGGAATATTTTCGACGGACCAAGCCTGCCTTGACGAAGAGACGCGTTGTCTATTTTTTAGGCAGGTGTCCGGCCGGGGACGGGGTATCCGGATCAGTATCCTCTGCTCGGCTGCCACCAGTCGAAATTTCGGGAAGGACCCTTTACGACCGTGAGCCGGGACTCCACCTGGTCCAGGAAGAGGGGCTCGAAGACCCCCTTCGAAAAACAGGGGAACCATCCCGTAAAACGGTTGTTGGCGTATTGGGAGGCGCGGTAAGACGCGTCGAGGTTCACCGATGTTCGGATTTCGTTCACCCGGGTGACGGAAATCGTGTACTCTCCCGTAAGCCCCCGGAAGACGTGGTATCGTTCGGGGCTGCCGCAGAAACAGTCTTTCGAATCGTATCTCCCGAGTTCGTACTGGCGTAGGTCGATGGTCCCATCTTCCGCGACGATCCTTCCCGACTCCTTATCCATGGACGTAACCCGGATGTTCCGTTCGGAAAGAGAGGCGAGAACGGCTTCCCATACTTCGTTGTATCTTTGTCCGTAGATCCGGGAGGAAGGGATCGCCTCCTTGGGAGGAGGGAACGTCGCGCAGCCGGCGAGACAGGAAAACCCGTTGGCTACCAAGAGCATGATCGGGAGATATCGCATCGATATTTTCATCGCCGGTCTACGAATCCTCGTTCTCTCCGCCTGATTCCCGGAGCGTGATCGTCGCCCCATCCAGTAAATCGTAGTGGAAACCGGGGAGAAGCACAAGCACCGGTGCGCACAAAGGGGATATCCGATGGAGGTTATTCCTTCACCTTCTTCGCCCGGTATTGGGAGTAGGCGTCCCGCACCGCGACGTACGGGTCGATGGCCGACTTCGTGAGATCCTCGTATTCCCCGATCCGGATAGACACCTCGTTCTCCGCCTTGAACGCCTTGATGCCGACGATTACCTCGGTGTCCCCCGCGTAGTTGACCGGATCCAGGAAGGAATCCCCCGCCGGCCCGATCGCGTCGCGCAGGCTCGAGGGCCTGAGCAGCGGCAAAACGATGTACAGTCCGTGCCCGGCCCCGTATTTCCCGAAGGTCTGTCCGAGGTCCTCGTCCCGGGGGGAGAGGTGGAAATCGTTCCTCGCGGGGTCGAAGGAGCCCCCCGATCCCCGCAATCGTGTTGATCGCGAACCGGAGCAGCTCCACCCCGGAGTTCCGGATCTTCCCCTGCAGGAGGTTGTTCACGAACCGGATGGGCATCCCGGTGTTCGAGAAGAAGTTCCGAACGGAGAGCCGCACGCCCTCCGGGACGACCGCCCGGTATCCCCGCGCCACGGGTTTCATCACCCAGTAATAGGCCTTGTCGTTCACGACGAACAGGACGCGGTTCAGCGGTTCGATGGGGTCCGCGATGGCGGGGGGCGGGGGTTCCTCCGCAAACGGCTCCTCCGTGGGAGATGGCTCCACGGAAGAGGGATCGGCCACCGCGCCGTCCCGGGAAATCGTTTCCGCCGCCGCCCCGGCCTTTTCGCCCTCGACGGTCCCGGCCGCAGGTCCCCCCCCCGCTTCCGCGGCGAAAGCCGTCGCCGGAGGGAAGAGGAGAAGCGCGGCGGTCAGACAAGCAATAATAGAACGTCCGGTCATTGTTACTCCCGTGGGTTTTTCCCCGACGCAATTTACCCCACCGGGGACATTCCAAGGGGGGACATTCCTATCACTGGGTGGGGACACTCCTTTTATTCTCGTCGATAGAATCAGGAGTGTCCCCGGAGTGTCCCTGCCCAGCGCACCTTAGGTTCCGGGAAATCCCGGGACGATTCATCCCGTGCGGGAAAGCAACGTTTTCGTGAAAATTCGATCTAAAGGTATCGGAAGATGCCCATCGGCACGTTCCGGAGGAACCGCAGGCGATATCGAGGCCCGAAACGCGACCGGCAAGGAGATCCGATGCTGTCATTGGCCGAGACGATCGGGGAACGGATCCTCCTGGCGATCCGCAACATGGGGAGGATGACGATCTTCCTCTACGCCGCGGTCGCGACCCTTCCCTTTCCTCCTTACCGGGTCCGACGCATCGTGAAGCAGGTTCACTTCATCGGAGCGAAGTCCCTGTTCGTCATCGTCCTGACGGCCGCATTCACCGGGATGGTCCTCGGCCTCCAGGGATACTACACGCTGCGCAAATTCGGTTCGGAAGGCCTTTTGGGATCCGCGGTGGCCCTATCGCTCATCCGGGAACTGGGGCCGGTCCTGTCGGCGCTCATGGTGACCGGTCGGGCCGGCTCCGCCCTGACCGCGGAGATCGGGATCATGCGGATCGGCGAGCAGATCGAATCGCTGGAGTCGATGGGGATCGACCCGGTCAAGTTCCTCATCCCCCCCCGGCTTCTCGGGGCGATCGTGTCGGTGCCGCTCCTCACGGCGATATTCGACGTCGTCGGGATATTAGGAGGGTACGTGGTGGGGGTAAAGCTCCTCGGGGTGAACGCCGGCGTCTTCTTCGGACAGATGGAGGCCAGCGTGGAGTGGAATGACGTTGCGAACGGACTTATCAAATCGCTGTTCTTCGGACTGATCATCGCGTGGGTCTGCACGTTCAAGGGGTATTTTACCGGCAGGGGGGCGGAAGGGGTCAGCCAGTCGACCACGTCCGCCGTCGTCCTCTCCTCGGTACTGGTCCTGGTGGGCGACTACTTCCTGACCTCGGTGCTCCTGTGAGCGACCCATCCCCGATCTGCGAACCGTGCGGGCTCGAAACGCTTCCCGCGCCGGACGGGGAACCGGTCATCCGGCTGGTGAACGTCGAGAAGACCCTCGACGGGAAAAAGGTGCTGGACGGGGTGAACCTCGACATCCCCCGCCAGAGGATCACCGCGATCATCGGCCTGAGCGGGGCGGGTAAGAGTGTGATGCTCAAGCACATGATCGGGCTCATCCGGCCGGAACGCGGACAGGTCCTGGTCGACGGTGTGGACATCTCCCGTCTCTCCCGGGAGGAGCTTTACAAGGTTCGTCGCCGATTCGGGATGCTCTTCCAGGGGGGGGCGCTCTTCGACTCGCTTACCGTGTACGAGAACGTGGCGTTCCCGCTGCGGGAGAAGACGGAGCTGGGGGAGGGGGAGATCCGGGAGCGCGTCCTCTCGCGCCTGGCGCAGGTGGGGCTGGAGGGTGCCCAGGGAAAATTCCCCGACGAGCTGAGCGGGGGGATGGTCCGGAGGGTCGCCTTTGCCCGGGCAATGGTGACGGATCCGGAGATCATCCTGTTCGACGAGCCGACCACGGGTCTGGACCCCATCATCCGGAACTCGATCCTGAATCTTATCTGCCACACGTATCATCAGCACGGCTTTACGATGGTGATGATCAGCCATGATATCCCGGAGATCTTCCTGTGGAGCCACTACGTCGTGGTGCTCCACAACGGGAAGGTGGTCGAGGCGGCTCCTGCGGCGGAGGTTGTGCATTCCGTCAATCCCTTCGTTCAGCAACTGATCCGGGGGGACATCACGGGGCCGGTCCATCTCATGTAGGAGGATGGGTATGCAGCGACTGAACATCGAAACGGCCGTAGGCCTGTTCGTCCTTCTCGGGATCGGGTGCCTCGCATGGCTTTCCGTGAAGCTCGGGAAGCTGGATATCGTGGGGGGAGACTACGTTCCCGTGCACGCGGAGTTTGCCTCGGTTTCGGGGCTGAAAAAAGGGGTGAGCGTGGAGATCGCGGGGGTCGAGATCGGGAAGGTGGAGTCGATCACGCTGAACAACGACAAAGCCGATGTCCTGATGAAGATCCGGGCGGGGGTCAGGCTGTCGGAGGACACGATCGCATCCATCCGGACCCGCGGGCTCATCGGGGACAAGTTCGTGAACCTCTCTCCCGGGGCGTCGGACCGCCTGATCCCCCCCGGCGGGAAGATCCGGGAGACCGAGTCCGCCGTGGACCTGGAGGGGCTGATCGGTGAGTTCATCCACGGAAGCGCCAGGTAAGGCGGTCCCGGAAGGGGCGCAGACGCCCTCACGGCGGAATTATTATGCCTGGGCACTCCTGACAGCCGCCCTTTGGGCCTTCCCCGGTTTCTCCCTCGCCGGCGCGCCCACCGAGCAGATCCGGGGGACGATCGACCGGGCGATCGAAACTCTCAAGGATCCCGCGCTTGCGGCAAAGGGGAAGAGGGAGGAGCGCCGGGGATTGCTTCGGAAGGAGATCGCGCCGGCGTTCGATTTCGCGGAGATGTCGAAGCGCTCCCTCGGGACCCGCTGGCGCGAAAGAACGCCCGAGGAACGGAACCGGTTCGTCGTCCTTTTCCGGGAGTTGCTCGAAAACTCCTATCTCGGGAAGATCGAGGGATATGAGGGGGAGGCGATCCGGTACGGCAAGGAGACCGTCGACGGTCCGTACGCCGTGGTGAAGACCCTGGTCGTCACCCGGAAGGGGCAGGAGATCCCCGTCGATTACCGGATGCTCGTGGACGGCGGCAAGTGGCGGATCTACGACGTCGCCATCGAGGGGATCAGTCTGGTGAACAACTATCGGTCCCAGTTCAACAGCATTCTGCAGAAATCGTCCTTTGCGGAGATGATGGAGAAGCTCGGCGCAACGGTCCGCGAGCAGAAGCCATAGCCGGTTAGCGGTGCGGGAGGATAATGTCCGTGGAGGAGCGGGTCCGATGACACGAACCATCGGCTTTCTCGCGCTGGCGGGGCTGTTCCTGCTGGCGGGATGCTTGGCGCCCCGGAAGGTGAATCTTCCGGAAGGGGAGCCGTATCCCCGGGACGGGAAGCCGCAGGCGGAAGAGATCTATCACCTTCCCACCGGCCTTACGATATCGCCGGACGGGATGATGGACATGATTTCCGGGGCGCGGCTGGTCTGCGTGGGGGAGACGCACGACAACATCCACGCCCACCGGGTCGAGCTCACCGTCATCCGGGAGTTGTTCCGCCGCTTCCCCGGCCGCATCGCCATCGGGATGGAGATGTTCCGGAAGCCTCAGCAGGATGCCCTCGACCGCTGGACGCGGGGGGAGCTTACCGAGCTCGAGTTCCTGAAAGCGGCAAAATGGTTCGACAACTGGGGCTCCGACTTCGGCTATTACCGGGACATCCTCCTGTTCGCGAAGGAAAACAGGATCGACGTCGTCGCCCTCAACCCTTCCGAGGAGCTCCAGGAGGAGGTGAGCCGGGTGGGGCTGGACAACGTTTCGGAGGATCTCCGATCGAAGCTCCCCGAAATCGGCGAGGCGGATCCCTATCAGCGGGCCGCGATGAAGGCGGTGTACGGGAGTCACCTCCCCACCGGGGGGATGTTCGACTCCTTCTTCCGGGTCCAGATGCTCTGGGAGGAGACGATGGCCGAGAGCATCGTCGACTACTGGAAAAGCCCGCGCGGGGAGGGGAAGAAAATG
>DATEXR010000215.1 GCA_035256765.1 Candidatus Deferrimicrobiaceae bacterium
GCTTCGGCCACCGAAGGGTCCTTGAGGACCAGCAGGTCGTGGATGCTCGTCCGCCCGTCGAAACCGCCCCCCGCCTCCTTGAACTTCCGGTGGTACGACTCCTCCCTCCGGGTCAGGACGTGCCCGAGGGCGATCCCGCGCCGGGGGAGGGAGATCTCGGTCATCGCCCCCCCGTCGTGGTCGTGGACGAGAAGGTTCATGTCCGGGGTCTTGAGAAGAGCCTCCTGCCCGCCGTCGGCGTCGAGGTCGCCGCTCGCGCATTCCGTCCAGTCGTCCTTCCCGCCGTGCAGGACCCGGTCGGAAGCTTCTTCCGCACGGAGGAGGTTGGCGTAGGCCGCCTCCCGGAGATGGTTGAGGTAGATCCCCCCGAAGATCCCGTGCCAGTAGACGTCGTTGCACTGGGCGCGGTACAGGAAATCGCGCGCTTCCTCCCCGCCCCCCTGCTCCATCGCCTCCTGGACGCGCCCGCTCACCCACAGCATCCTCTTGTGCAGCTGGTTCGACTCCTCGTACTTGCGGAGGAAGCCCCGGAAATGCCCTCCCTGTGCGAAGGGCTTCATTTCCTGGTGCCTCCCGGAGCGGAAATCGTGGAGCAATGCTCCGAACCGGGCCGACTGCGCGGGGGGGAGCGCCCACTCCCCCATCTCGATGTAGGAGCAGGAAGGGAGGTAGACCTTCCCTCGCAGCGGGGCGGCGTCCGCGTATTCCCCGAACGTCATCGTCGCGAGCCATTCCGCCCGGGCGACGATCCCCTCGAAGAACCGGCGCAGCCACCCTTCCGTGTAGACCGTGTTGTGCGTGCCGGGCCAGATGCCGAACTTCTCCCCGTCGTCGGCCAGGATGGCCGCCGGGTACGGCACGTCCCGGGACGTCATCCGCTCCACCTCCCGAAGCGCCTCCTCCACGTCCCCGAAGGGGATCAGGTACCGCAGCCGCTCGCTCCCCGGGAAGAGCCGGACCATCGCCCCGTTCGCCTCGGTCAGGTAGATCCCGTCGAGTTCTCCGGCGGGAAGTCCCGCGCGCAGGAAGTGGAAGTCGTCCAGCGGGAGGTATTCCACCCCCACCCGGGAGAGGGAAGAGGGGAATTCCGGCTCCCACACCCGCTCCGCGAGCCACATCCCCCGCGGCTTCCTTCCGAACGTCCTTCCCACGGCATCGGCGAGATCCCGGATCTGCCCCCTCCGGTCCCGCTCCGGGAGAAGGGACATCACCGGCTCGTACATCCCGCCGCCCAGGATCTCCACCTGCCCGCGCGCGACGAGTTCCCGGAGCAGGTCGAGCACGCGCGGCCGGTTTTCCCCGATCCACCAAAGGAGGAACCCCGAGTAGTGGAGCGTCACTTTGATCGCGGGGAAGCATGCGAGGATCTCGAGGAAGGGGAGGTACGACCGGTCGCAAGCATCCCCGAGGACAAAATCGAAGTTTCCCACCGGCTGGTGGTTATGAAGGCACAGAAGCAATGCCCGCGTCCCCCGGGGGGACGGCGCGCCCTCCATCAGTGTTCTTCCCCTCCCTGCGCGAACTCGGTGAGGACGCCGAAGGTCGACTTCGGGTGGAGGAACCCGATCTTCATCCCGTGGACCCCCGTGCGGGGCGTCTCGTCGATCAAGCGGACCCCTTTTCCCTTCGCATGCGCGAGCGCCGCCGCCGCGTCGTCTACCCGGAGGCAGAGGTGGTGGATCCCTTCCCCGTTCTTCTCGAGGAACTT
>DATEXR010000216.1 GCA_035256765.1 Candidatus Deferrimicrobiaceae bacterium
CTTAGTGCTCCATTTCACAAATACGGTTGCATTCGAGCGCCGCTGCATCCGCTCCCGCTTCGTTGCGCTTCTTCACCATACTCAACGGTATGCCTCAGTCGCGCGCCTCGCTGGCGCGGCGCATCGACGCTCTCGGTGCGACACCGTATTTATGAAGCGGAGCACTTAGGCGGGACGGGATCCGCCCTCCTCCTCCTTCGACCAGAACAGCATATCCAGGAGGAGAAGGAAAACCCCGACGGTGATCCCGATGTCGGCCACGTTGAAGGCCGGCCAGTGATACCGGTGCCAGTGGATGTCGATGAAGTCCACCACGTATCCGAGCCGGGCGCGGTCGATAAGGTTCCCCATCGCCCCTCCCAGGATGAGCCCCAGGCCGTAAGGCGCGGGCCCCCGGAGCGGATGGAAGTGGAGGTAGGCGAGCACCCCCCCGATGGCGAACATCGTGGCGACGATGAGCAGGGGGTTTCCCCACTTCGGATCGAGGTTGGACAACAGCCCGAACGCGACTCCCTTGTTCCGGACGTGGACGATGTGGAAGTAGTCGACGAGGACCGCCCTCGCATCGTAGGGGTCGAGGCGGGACACGATCCAGGCCTTGGATCCCTGGTCCGCGATCGCGAGCCCGGCCGCGGCCAGGGTAGGGAGGGCGAATTTGCGGAACGTCGCCAACGGGGTCTGTCAGGCGCGGGTCGCGGCGGCGCAGCGGCCGCACAGCTCGGGGGCGGAAGGGATGGTCCCGACCTCCGCCGTGTGGTTCCAGCATCGCTCGCATTTCCCCCAGGGGGCCTTCGTAACCGTTGCGGCAAGACCCGGGAAGGCTGCGCTCCGGTGCGCGCCGGGCCCGGAAACCTCGCCGACCACAAGCCCGGAAACGATCAGCGCATCCCGGATCTCCCGGAGACGGCTTTCGAACAGGTCGGAGAACGGCCCCGGAGAAACGGTGACGAGCGCGTCCTGGTCGCTCCCGATCCGTTTCTCCTTCCTCGCTGCCTCGAGCGGCTGGGCGATCTCGGAGCGGAGGGCCAGGATCCGCTCCCACCGCGCCGCGATCTCGTCCCCCCCCGGAAGGTCCGCAGGCGTCGGCATGTCCGTGAGGAAGACGCTTTCCGCTTTTCCGGGGAACGCGGGCAGATACCCCCAGGCCTCCTCCGCGGAGAAGGAGAGGACGGGGGCGATGAGGGACAGCAGGTCCCGGCCGATTTCGAACAGCGCGGACTGCCCGGACCGGCGCGCCGGGTCGTCCGCCCGGGAGCAATAGAGGCGGTCCTTGATCGCGTTCAGGTAGAAGCTGGACATGTCCACCGAGCAGAAGTTGTTCACCGAGTGGAAGATGACGTGGAACTCGTAGTTGTCGTATGCCTTCCGGACCTTCCCGACAAGCCGGTGAAAGAGGACGAGGGCGTACCGGTCCATCTCCTCCATCCGGTCATAGGGGACCGCGTCCCGGTCGGGGAGGAAATCGTGGAGGTTCCCCAGCAGGTAGCGGATCGTATTCCGGATCTTCCGGTACGCCTCGGTCAGGCGGTCGAGGATGTCTTTCGAGATCCGGATGTCGTCCCGGTAGTCCTCGGCGGCCACCCAGAGCCGAAGGATCTCGGCCCCGTGCTTCCGGATGATCTCCTCGGGGGCGACGACGTTCCCCCTCGATTTGTGCATCGCCTCCCCCTTGCCGTCCACGACGAACCCGTGGGTGAGGACGGCCCGGTACGGAGCGAATCCCCGGGTCCCGACGGCCGCCAGCAGCGTGGAGTGGAACCACCCCCGATGCTGGTCGGACCCTTCGAGGTAGAGGTCGACCGGAACGCCGAGATTTTCCTTCCCCTCGCAGACGCAGGCGTACGACACGCCGGAATCGAACCAGACGTCGAGGATGTCCGTCTCCTTTCCGAACGCCTTCCCGCCGCAGGAGGGGCAGGACGTCCCGGAAGGAAGCAGGTCCGGCACCTCCCGCTGGAACCAGGCGTCCGCGCCCTCTTTCTCGAAGAACGAGGCGACATGCTCGATCAGCGCACGGTCGAGGAGATGGTGGCCGCACGATTCGCATCGGAAGATGGCGATCGGCACGCCCCATGCCCGTTGACGGGAGATGCACCAGTCCGGCCGGTTCGCGATCATCCCCTCGATCCGTTCCTGCCCCCACGCGGGGATCCAATTCACCTTCCGGATCTGCTCGAGGGCCTTCCCGCGAAGGCCGGTCCGGTCCATCGAGATGAACCACTGCTTCGTCGCCCGGAAGATGACGGGCTGCTTGCACCGCCAGCAGTGCGGGTACGAGTGGGTCACCCGGTCCTGCCGGAGCAGGGCCCCGGCCTCGGCGATCTTCTCGTTCACCCGGGGGTTCGCCTCGAAGACCTGCATCCCCCCGAAGAACGGGACATCGGGGGTGAAGCGCCCGTCGTCGTCGAGCGGCGCGTAGATCGCGAGTCCGTACTTGAGTCCCGTCTCGTAGTCCTCGCGCCCGTGGCCGGGGGCGGTGTGGACGCATCCGGTCCCGGCGTCGAGCGTGACGTAGTCCCCCAGCACAAGGAGGGAGTCGCGCCCGAGAAAGGGGTGGCGGCAGCGCATCCTTTCCAGGTGCGCGGCCCCGAAGGAGGCCAGGCGATCGACCCGCGGAAGACCGGCCTCGCTCGCGAAGCGTTCCGCCAAACCTTCCGCCACGACATACACCTTCCCGTTCGCTTCGAGGGCGACGTAGGGGTATTCCGGGTGAAGCGCGACCGCGAGGTTGGAGGGGATCGTCCAGGGGGTGGTCGTCCAGATGACGAAGAAGACCTTCTTCCCGGCGAGGGCCGGGTGGATCGTTTCCGGGGGTTCCGCGAAGGGGAACGTCACGTAGATGGAGGGGGAGGTGTGGTCGGCGTACTCGACCTCGGCTTCCGCGAGGGCGGTCCGGCAGGTCAGGCACCAGTAGACGGGCTTCGTCCCCTTGTAGACCGCGCCGGTCTCCACGAACCGCCCGAACTCCCGAAGGATCCCCGCTTCGTAGTCGAACGTCATGGTGCGGTACGGGTTCTCCCAGTCGCCCAAGACCCCCAGCCGCCGGAACTCCTCCCGCTGGATGTCGATATACTTCGCGGCGTAGTCGCGGCAGAGCCGGCGCTTCTCCGACGTGGGGATCGCCTCCTTCCTTTTCCCCAGGCTCTTGTCCACCTGGTGCTCGATCGGAAGGCCGTGGCAATCCCACCCGGGGACGAACTCGGCCCAGGCGCCCGACATCGCCCGGTACTTGACGATGATGTCCTTCAGGAGCTTGTTGAGCGCGTGCCCGATGTGGATGTGCCCGTTCGCGTAAGGGGGACCGTCGTGGAGGACGAACTTCGGCCGGTTCCGGCGCCTCGCCACCATCTTCGCGTACAGGTGCCCGCTTTCCCACCGGGAGAGGATTTCCGGTTCCCGCTGGGTCAGGTTCGCCCGCATCGGGAATCCGGTCTGCGGGAGGTTCAGCGTGGTTTTGTAATCCATGAGGTCTCCGCCGGGGTTCTGCTCGAAAGTAGATTTATACCACCAAAGCAGCCGCCCGTGTAGTCCCGTCGGCCGTGCCGGGCAGGCGTTGCGCGGTCATCGGAAGATGTTCCCGAAGAATTCGATGACGCCGCGCCACCCCTTGCGGACCGTGTCCACAAGCGGATGGGAGGGATGAAGCGGGCACGTCTCCTTCGGGACCAGGTCGTCGGGGAACGCCTCGGGGAAAGTCTGCGGGCATGCGGAGGTCGCCAGGGCGCCGGATTCCGGGTCGATTTGCGCGATCGTGATCCCCGGGGGAACCGCGAAGGCGGTTCGGCCCCCCGCCGCGTACACCGATTTCATGAACTTCGTCCAGATGCGCAATGCTCCCGCGGCACCGGTGAGCCCGGTCGTCCCTCCGGAGTCGCGCCCCACCCATACCACGCAAACCAGGTCCGGCGTGTATCCGGCGAACCAGGAGTCGCGGTAGTCGTCCGTCGTCCCGGTCTTCCCGGCGGCGGGGAATTCGATCCCCGCCAGCCGGGCGGCGTTCCCCGTCCCGCGGTCGAGGACCCCCTCCAGGGCGTAGGTGACGAGATAGGCCGCCCGGGGGTCCACAGCCTGCTCCTTTGCCGGTTTCTCCGAATGCAGGAGATCTCCGTCGCTGTCCGTGACCGTGTGGAGCGGGAAGGGCCGGAAGCGTGTCCCCCCGGACGCGAACGTGGCGTAAGCGTACGCCAGTTCGAGCGGGGTGACCTCGAAACTCCCCAAGGCAAGGGAGGGAACGGGGGTCGCCACGCCGGTCACCCCGGCGTCCCGGGCCGCAGCGATCACCCCGGGAAGGCCCACATCGAGCGCGAGACGCACCGCCGCGGTGTTCACCGACTCCTCGATCATCCGGCGGACCGAGATCTCCCCGTGCTCCTTCCCCTCGAAATTCGCGGGCGTCCATCTCCCGTCCGGCACCTCCACGGAGACCGGCTCCGCCGAGATCCGGCTCGCGAGCGTCATCGTCCCCTTGCCTCTCACGGCTTGGTCCATGGCCGCGAGAAGGACGAACGGCTTGAACGCGCTTCCCGGCTGGCGGCGGGCGTCGACGGCGCGGTTGAACTGGGTCTCCCCGTAGCCGCGGCCCCCCACCAGGGCGGTGAGCTCGCCGGTGGCCGGGTCGACGGCGACCAGCGCCGCCTGGAGCGGTTCCTCCTTCTTCCCGGCCGGGACCTTCCTCCCTTCCAGCTCGGCCAGTCCCTGGGCCACCGCCTTTTCCGCCGCGGACTGCTGCACGGGATCGAGGGACGTGTAGAACCGGTAGCCGGTGCGGGAGAGTCTTTCGGGTCCCAGGGTCTCCTCGGACAGCCGCTCGATGTAGTCGACGTAGTACCCCGCGATGTTGACGGGGACCCGGCGCGGGTTCGTCCGAATGGGGGTCCGGCTTGCCCTGCGCTCCTCTTTCTCCGGGATCATTCCGAGGGCCGCCATCCGGGAGAGGACCCAGTTTCGCCGCTCCCGGGCGGCGTCCGGCGCGCGGAGGGGGGAGTACCGGTGGGGGGACCGGATGATCCCCGCGAGGAACGCGGATTCCTCGAGGGCGAGGTCGCCCACGTTCCTGGAAAAGTAGAAATTCGCCGCGTCCTCCACCCCGTAGATCCCGCGGGGACCTTCCTGCCCGAAGTAGATCTTGTTCAGGTACGCCTCGAGGATCTCCTCCTTGGTGAAGCGGATCTCGATCAGCACGGCGAGCTCGGCCTCCCGGATCTTCCGCCAGAGGCTTCTCTTCGGGGAGAGGAAGAAATTCTTCGCGAGCTGCTGGGTGATGGTGGACCCTCCCTGGACGATCCGCATCCGGCGCAGGTTCGCCCCCAGGGCCCGCACGATGCCGATGAGGTCGATCCCGATGTGGGTGTGGAAGCGGGAGTCCTCCGCCGCGAGCACCGCGTCCCGGAGATGCTTCGGAACGGCGGAGAGGGGAACCAGCCGGCGGGACTCCATCTTCGGGCCGAGGATCCGGGCGATCTCTTCCGGTTCGAGGACCAGTTCGTCGAGGGGGACGCCGGAGGACGTCTCCAGGGAGGAGATGCGCCGCCCCGATACGCCGATCTCGGCCCGGACGGCGAGGCGGGTCGCCTCTCCCGCCCGGAACCCCCGGGTATGGATCCGGATCCTGCCGCCCCCCTCGGACCAGGTCCCCGGTTTTTCCGGCTCTCCCGGAACTTTCCGGTAGGAAAGGCGGCCGAGCCTCTCCGGAAGCCCCAGGTTGCCGACGAGGTCCCCGGGACGGAGAACCGCCGGCCGTCCGTACAGAATCGACGGGGCTTCCCAGGCGTCGCGCGCGAGCCCGGTTCCCACCCGGAAATAGAGGTACCCCAGGTGGAGGAGAAAAACCCCCGCGAGCGCGGCAAGGAGGATGCGGGGACGGAAGAAAGACTTCATGTCCGCGGGGCGATGGGTCTTCCGGTCAGATCGTCCTGCCGGCCGCGTCGATGAAGGGACGCAGGGCCGCCATCAGCTCCCCGA
>DATEXR010000217.1 GCA_035256765.1 Candidatus Deferrimicrobiaceae bacterium
GGTGGACCCGGAAAATCTCAGCAGTTTCGTAGCCGCCTACCAGACGGTGACCGTCCTGAAATTAGGCGAATTGTGGGCCATCCCGATCATGCTGCGCCTGGCCCTGATCGAAAATCTCCGTCGCGTGGGAGCGCGGATCGCTGTCGACCGGACCGACCGCAACCGCGCCGACTACTGGGCGGACCAGATGACGGAGATGGCGGAGAAAGACCCGAAGAGCCTGATTCTCTTGATCGCGGATATGGCGCGGTCGAGCCCGCCGCTGGTGAGCTCGTTTGTCGCGGAATTTGCGCGCCGGTTGCAGGGACAGAGCCCCGCCTTGGCCTTGCCGCTCACCTGGATCGAGCAGCGGCTCTCGGAGTCCGGCCTGACGATTGAGCAGTTGGTGCAGGCGGAAAACCGGCAACAGGCCGCCGAACAGGTTTCGATCAGCAACAGCATCGGCAGCCTCCGATTTCTGGGAGCGATGGACTGGCGCGAGTTCGTCGAGAGGATGAGCGTCGTCGAGCAGGTGCTGCGTGAGGATCCTGGCGGAGTCTACGGCAAGATGGATATTGCCACCCGTGATCGCTACCGTCACGCCGTGGAGAAGATCGCGAAGGGCAGCCGGCTATCCGAAGGCGAGGTGGCGCGCAAAGCGATCCAATTGACCTGCGAGAGCGCGGCCGTGAAAGGCAGGGACGATCGGGCGGCACATGTCGGGTTCTACCTGATCGATAAGGGATTTCCGCAGCTCGAACGAACGGCGGAGGTGCGCCTGTCTCCCCTGGAGGCTCTTGCGCGAAGGAGCCGCCGGTTTCCCTTGCTCCTCTATCTCGGCACGATCACGCTGATGACGGCGATTTTCACGGGGAGCCTGTTGGCAAAGGCGCATGCCGGTGGGTACCCGGATTGGCTGTTCGCGCTGATGGGGTTCCTCTCGCTGCTGGGCGGAAGTCAGCTGGCGGTGGCGCTGGTGAACTGGCTGGCCACGTTGCTGGTGACGCCGCATCCGCTGCCGCGAATGGACTTCACCGAAGGAATTCCGGAGGAATCGCACGCCTTGGTGGTGATCCCAACGATGCTCACGAGCGCTCCCGACATCGAGGATCTGGTCGAGGCGCTGGAAGTCCGGTTCCTGGCCAACCGGGACGACAACCTGTACTTCGGCCTGCTGACGGATTTCCGGGATGCGCTCGAGGAAACGCTTCCGGAGGACGAGCCGCTGTTGCGGCTGGCCCGGAAGAGGATCGAAGAGCTGAATGAAAAGTACAGGGATGCAAAGAGCGACACGTTCTTCCTTTTTCATCGCCCGCGCCGATGGAATCCCCGGGAGCGGATCTGGATGGGCTACGAGCGCAAGCGTGGGAAGCTTGCGGAATTGAATTCGATTCTGCGCGGCGGCTCAGGGGATCGCTTTTCCCTCGTCGTCGGCAAGACTGCCGTTTTATCGAACGTGAAGTACGTGATTCCCCTGGACACGGATACGGAACTCCCGCGCGACTCGGCGCGGCAGTTCGTGGGAGCCATGGCGCACCCGCTGAATCGTGCGCGGGTCGACGAAGATTCTCTGCGTGTCTCCGAGGGGTACGGAATCCTTCAGCCCCGCGTAGCCGTGAGCCTGCCGTGCACGAACCGGTCGAGGTACGCGCGACTGTTCGGGAGTGAGCCGGGCATCGATCCGTACACGCGCGCCGTCTCCGACGCCTACCAGGATGTGTTCGGTGAAGGATCCTTCATCGGCAAGGGGATCTATGACGTGGATGCGTTCGAGCGGACTCTCCATGGGCGTTTTCCCGAGAACCGGATCTTGAGCCACGACCTTCTGGAAGGGTGCTACGCGCGGGCGGGGCTGTTGAGCGATGTGCAGTTGTACGAGGAATATCCATCTCGCTACAGCGCGGACGTAAGCCGCAGGCACCGCTGGATTCGCGGGGATTGGCAGATTGCGTCGTGGTTGGTGTCTCGCGTTCCCGGACCCGGCAAGCTCCGTCAGAGGAATCCGCTCTCGATCCTGTCCCAATGGAAGATCTTCGACAATCTTCGTCGCAGTCTCGTGCCTTCGGCGTTGACACTGATGTTGCTGCTGGGCTGGATGGTCTTGTCGCCGCTCTGGTTATGGACCTTGGCGGTGATCGGAATCCTCCTGATTCCCCCGTTGGTTGAATCGGTTCTGGAACTGTTCCGGAAGCCGGACGACGTGCTGCTGAGGCAGCACCTCGGCGCCGCAGCACGCACGGCCGGCCGGCACTTCAGCCAGGCGGCATTTACGCTCATATGCCTCCCCTACGAGGCGTTTTTCAGTCTGGATGCGGTGGTGCGCACCGTCTGGCGGATGCTGTTCACGCGCAAACGACTCCTGGAATGGAGTCCGTCGGGCGATCCGGACCGCAATCGCCGCGCGGACCTCGTCGCCTCTTGCCGGTCCATGTGGATCGCTCCCGTGATCGCCGCTGCCGCGGTGATCTCCCTGGCGCTTTCGAGGCCGGTTGCGCTGGCCGTGGCCGGGCCCATCCTGGCCCTCTGGTTTGCCTCACCCGCGGTCGCCTGGTGGATCAGCCGGCCGCTCGCCCCCCGATCGCCTCGGCTTTCGTCCGAGCAGACCTTCTTTCTCCGGAAGCTTTCCCGAACGACCTGGGCGTTCTTCGAGACCTTCGTCGACCCGGAAGATCATTGGTTGCCCCCCGACAGCTATCAGGAGTATCGCGTCGCCGCGGTTGCGCACCGCACGTCGCCGACCAACATGGGGCTCGCGCTGCTCGCGAATCTGTCCGCGTACGACTTCGGCTACCTTCCGGCCGGACAACTCATCGAGCGCACGGCGAATGCATTCCGCACGATGGAATCCCTGGAACGGCACCGGGGCCACTTCTACAACTGGTACGACACGCAGTCTCTCAGACCGCTGCCCCCTCTCTACATTTCGACGGTGGATAGCGGGAACCTCGCGGGCCATCTGCTGACATTACGGCCGGGCCTGCTCGCACTTCCCGATCAAAAGATCCTGGGATCGCGATGGGTGGAGGGCTTACGCGACACGCTCGGGGTCCTCGTGGACGCCGCGGGAGGAGCAGCGAAGACCCAGCTCGCGGAACTTCAGAAGGATCTTGCGGCCGCATCGGAATCCCGGCCAACCACGCTCCCGGCGGCGCGGCAGTGTCTGGACCGGCTGGCGGCGTCCGCCGAGGACGTGATCCGTGGTCTTGAAGCCGACTCCGAGAGCCAGCCGACGTGGTGGGCACGTGCCTTCGCCCGGCAATGCCGGGACTCCCTCGAGGAGCTGACGGTCCTCGCGCCGTGGGTCCTGCTGCCGGCCGCACCGGACAGGCCCGACGGCGTTCCCGGCATCGATGGGATCCCGACGCTGCGCGAACTGGCAGAGCTTGAGGAACAGAGCGAGTGGTCTGTTGAGCTTCGGGGGCACATCCAGGAGGCAAACCGTCGTGCCAGGGCAAGGATTGCGGAGATCGATCGCCTTGCACGGCAAGCCGGCGATCTCGCCCGTATGGAGGTTGATTTCCTGTTCGACAAGACACGTCGTCTGCTGGCCATCGGGTACAACGTGGGTGAGCGCAGGCGGGACTCGAGTTTCTACGATCTGCTGGCTTCGGAAGCGAGATTGTGCAGTTTCGTGGCGATTGCGCAGGGACAGCTGCCGCAGGAGAGCTGGTTTGCCCTGGGGCGCCTGCTCACGAGCGCCGGTGGAGAGCCGATCCTCCTTTCGTGGAGCGGTTCGATGTTCGAGTACCTCATGCCGCTCCTGGTGATGCCGACGTACGAAAACACGCTGCTCGACCGGACCTGCAAGGCGGCCGTGGAGAGGCAGATCCAGTATGGGGGGCAGCGCGGCGTACCATGGGGAATGTCGGAATCGTGCTACAACACGGTCGACGTTCGTCTCAACTACCAGTACCGCGCATTTGGCGTGCCCGGGCTGGGGCTCAAACGCGGACTCGCCGAGGATCTGGTCGTTGCGCCGTATGCGTCCGCCCTGGCGCTGATGGTGGCGGCCGAGGAGGCATGTCGGAATCTGCAGCGACTCGCCGCGGAAGGGGGGGAAGGAAAATTCGGCCTTTATGAAGCCATCGACTACACCCCTTCCCGTCAACGACGCGGACAATCGAGTGCCGTGGTCCGTGCCTTCCTGGCACATCACGAGGGCATGACCCTCCTCTCTCTGGCGTATCTGCTCCTGGACCGTCCGATGCAGAAGCGATTCGAGTCGGACCCGCGGTTCCAGGCGACCACGCTGTTGCTCCAGGAGCGGGTTCCCAAGGCCACGGCGTTCTATTCGCCCGCCGCCGAGCTCTCCGATTACCGTACGGCTCCCGATGGCCTGAAGACGCCGGTGCGCGCTTTCAGCAGCCCGGACACGCCGATGCCGGAAGTGCATTTGTTGTCGAACGGCAGATACCACGTGATGATCACGAACGCGGGCGGCGGTTACAGCCGCTGGAAGGACATCGCGGTCACGCGCTGGCGCGAAGACGGTACCCGCGACGGCTGGGGCACGTTCTGTTACCTCCGCGACGTGACCAGCGGGGAGTTCTGGTCGACCGCCTATCAGCCGACGCTCAAACGATCGGAGAAGTACGAAGCGATTTTCTCGGAAGCGCGAGCGGAATTCCGCCGCCGCGACCACGACTTCGACACGCATACGGAGATCGTCGTCTCCCCGGAGGATGACATCGAGCTGCGCCGAATCCGCATCACCAACCGCTCACGGAGGCGCAGAGCGATCGACGTGACGAGTTACGCGGAAGTCGTTCTTGCATCGCCTGCCGCGGACGCGTTGCATCCGGCGTTCAGCAACCTCTTTGTCCAGACGGAGATCCTCCCCCAACGCCAGGCGATCCTCTGCACCCGCCGGCCCCGCTCCCTCGAGGAGCCGGTGCCGTGGATGTTTCACCTGATGGCCGTGCACGGGGCGGAAACCGGAGAAGTTTCCTATGAGACGGACCGCATGCGGTTCATCGGCCGCGGAAACACGGTCGCCGATCCGCAAGCCATGAGAGGATCCGCGGCGCTTTCGGGTAGCCAGGGCTCCGTGCTCGACCCGATTGTCGCGATCCGCCATCGGATCACGCTCGATCCGGGAGAATCGGCGACGATCGATATCGTCTCCGGCGCCTGCGAAACCCGCGACGCCGCGTTAAGCCTTGTCGGGAAATACCAGGATCGGCGCCTTGCGGATCGCGCCTTCGACCTGGCGTGGACGCACGGACAGGTGGTCCTGCAACAGCTCAATGCCACGGAGGCCGACGCGCAACTCTATGGACACCTTGCCAGCTCCGTCATCTATGCCAATTCCTCTCTGCGCGCCGACGCGAGCGTTCTCATCAAGAACCGCCGCGGGCAATCCGGCCTATGGGGTTATTCCATTTCCGGCGATTTGCCGATCGTGCTGGTGCAGATTGGAGACCCGGCCAATATCGATCTGATACGACAACTTGTCCAGGCCCACGCGTACTGGCGCTTGAAAGGGCTGACGGTGGACCTGGTGATCTGGAACGAAGATCACGCAGGTTATCGGCAACTGCTCCACGAGCAGATCATCGGGCTGATTGCCGCAGGCATCGATGCCTCCATGACCGATCGACCGGGCGGCATCTTTGTAAGGTTCGGGGAGCAGATATCGAACGAGGATCGCGTTCTGCTGCAAGCGGTCGCTCGCGCGATCCTCACCGACAGCCGGGGGACGCTGTGGGACCAGATCCACCGTCGCCGACCGGCGGAAGTGCCGGTCCCGCCCTTCACGCCGGCCCGAACCCATCACGCCGAAGCCCCCGCGGCCGCCGAGCTGCCCCGCCGCGACCTGATCTTCTTCAACGGGCTGGGAGGATTCACGCCGGATGGGCGCGAGTACGTGATTACGACGTCGCCTGAGCAAGAGACGCCGGCGCCGTGGGTGAATGTGCTGGCGAACCCGAACTTCGGAACCGTTCTCTCGGAGAGCGGCCATGCCTACACCTGGAGCGAGAATGCCCACGAGTTTCGCCTCACTCCCTGGGACAACGACCCGGTGAGCGACTCGAGCGGAGAAGCCTTTTACCTCCGTGACGAAGAGAGCGGCCTCTTCTGGTCCCCCACGCCGCTGCCCAACCGCGGGGCGATGCCTTACGTCAGCCGGCACGGATTCGGCTACAGCGTCTTCGAGCACACGGAGAGCGGCATCCGCTCGGAGATGTGGGTTACCGTGGCCCTGGACGCGCCGGTCAAGTTCACGGTGTGGAAAGTGCGAAACGAGTCCGGCCGATCCCGCCGGCTCTCCGCCACAGGATACGTGGAATGGGTGCTGGGGGATCTGCGGCCGAAATCGGCCATGCACGTGGTCACCGAAGTCAACCCCGACACCGGAGCGCTCTTCGCGCGGAACCCCTACAACACGGAGTTCGCCGGACGGGTTGCCTTTTTCGACGTGGACGATACGATTCGGACCGTAAGCGGCGATCGGACGGAGTTCCTTGGGCGCAACGGCACGCTTCGGAATCCGGCCGCCATGGCCCGGGCGCGGCTCTCGGGCAAGGCAGGGGTCGCCCTGGATCCCTGCGCCGCGATCCAGGTTCCCTTCGAGCTGGCGGATGGGGAAGAGCGTGAGATCATCTTCAGGCTCGGCGCAGGGAAAGACACCGATGACGCCAGGAACCTGGTGCATCGCTTTCGCGGGTCTTCTGCGGCGCGTGGGGTACTCGAAACGGTGTGGCAGTCCTGGAACCACACTCTCGGCGCAGTCCATGTGGAAACCCCCGACCCGTCCCTCAACGTCCTGGCCAACGGCTGGCTCCTGTACCAGACTCTGGCGTGCCGTCTTTGGGCGCGGAGCGGATACTACCAATCGGGAGGGGCGTTCGGTTTTCGCGACCAGCTGCAGGACGCGATGGCGCTCATCCACGCCGAGCCGCACCTCCTGCGCGAGCACTTGCTCCGCTGCGCGGCCCGTCAGTTCCCCGAGGGAGACGTCCAGCATTGGTGGCATCCCCCCTCGGGCCGGGGCGTGCGCACACACTGTTCGGACGATTTCCTCTGGCTGCCGCTGGCGACGTGCCGCTACGTCATGAACACGGGGGACACCGGGGTGTTGGATGAACCCGTCCACTTCGTCGAAGGCCGCCCGGTAAACGTGGAGGAAGACTCCTATTACGATCTGCCCGGCCGGTCGGAAGAGGCGGGCACCTTGTACGAACACTGTGTGCGGGCCATCCTGAGGGGCCTCAGGACCGGGAAGCACGGCCTGCCGCTCATCGGCTCCGGCGACTGGAACGACGGCATGAACCTGGTGGGCGAACACGGCAAAGGCGAAAGCGTCTGGCTGGGATTTTTCCTTTATGAAGTGCTCCTGCGGTTCGCCGAGGTTGCCCACGCGCGTGGTGACCTGTCCTTCGCCGAACGTTGCCGGAGGGAGGCGACTCAAGTGCGCCGGAATATCGAGCAGAATGGCTGGGACGGCGAGTGGTACCGCCGTGCTTACTTCGACGACGGCTCGCCTCTTGGATCGGCGAGCAATCCCGAATGTCAGATCGATTCGATTGCGCAAAGCTGGTCGGTTCTGTCCGGGGCGGGCGATGCCGAGCGCTCGCGCATGGCGATGGAAGCGGTGGATCGGCGCCTCGTTCGCCGGGACCATGCGCTGATCCAACTCCTGGAACCGCCGTTCGACAAGTCGGATATGAACCCCGGCTATATCAAAGGGTATGTCCCGGGCGTGAGGGAAAACGGCGGACAGTACACTCATGGAGCGATCTGGGCGGCGATGGCGTTCGCCGCGTTGGGCGACGGCCGGCGCGCATGGGAACTGTTGACGATGATCAACCCGGTGAACCATGCGAGATCTCCGGAAGGGGTGGCGACCTATAAAGTGGAACCGTACGTAGTCGCGGCCGACGTCTATGCGCTCTCACCCCACAAGGGCCGCGGTGGATGGACGTGGTACACGGGCTCGGCCGGCTGGATGTACCGGCTGATCGTGGAATCCCTCCTGGGCTTACGGCTGGAAGTGGATCGGCTTCGATTCGCTCCGTGCCTCCCCGCGGACTGGAAGGCATTCAAGGTGTACTACCGGTATCGCGAGACGGTCTACGAAATCGATGTCCTGCAACAGTTTGCCGGGAAAGGCGAGACGAGCGTGACCGTTGATGGAGTTCCGCAACCCGACCAGGCAATTTCCCTCGTCGACGACCGCCGGAAACATTCGGTCGAGGTGGTGATACACCATGC
>DATEXR010000218.1 GCA_035256765.1 Candidatus Deferrimicrobiaceae bacterium
GCGGAGGGAATCAGCGGGTGCGGGAAACGATGTAGTCCGACAGGGACGCCAGTCCGTCGCGGGCCGGAGACGCCGGGAGGGAGGCAAGGAAACCCTTCCCCCGCTCCACGAAGGATCGCGCCTTGCGCCTCGTGTACGCCAGCCCCCCGTTCCTCTCGACCATGCCGGCCAGGAAGGAGACCTCCCGTTCGGAGAATTTCCTCCGGTCCAGGATCTCCCCCGTCTTTCGCAGGTCGCCGTCCCCCGCCTCCCGCAGCGCGTGGATGAGCGGCAGCGTGATCTTCCCTTCCCGCACGTCCTGGAGGGGCCTCTTCCCCAGCTCCTTCTCGGATCCGACGTAATCGAGGACGTCGTCCACGAGCTGGAAGGCGATCCCGACCGACTTGCCGTACTCGAACATCCGCTGCCGCAGGGGGGCGTCGGCGCCCGCCAGGACGGCTCCCGTCTCGCTCGCGGCGGCGATGAGCGACGCCGTCTTGTGGAAGACGACCCGAAGATAGTCGTTCTCCGTGATCTTCCGGTCGGCGGACTTCATGAGTTGGAGCACCTCCCCCTCGGAGAGGGAGACGAGCGTCCGGGCGTAGATCCCCAGCACGTCGAGATCGCCGTCCTCGGTCATGAGCTGCGAGGCGCGCGCGAAGAGGAAATCCCCCACGAGGATGCTCACGGAATTCCCGAAGACGATGTTCGCCGCCGGCTTGCCGCGCCGCATCACCCCGCCGTCCACCACGTCGTCGTGCAGAAGCGTCGCGTTGTGCATGTACTCGGTCACGACCGCCATGACGATCCGGCGCGGCCCGGTGTAGCCGCACGCCTCCGCGACGAGGAGGAGCACCGCGGGGCGGAACCTCTTCCCCCCGGACAGGGTGATGTGCCTGCCGACGACGGGGATCAGGGGGACGGGGGACTTGAGATGGGAGACGAGCGCCTTCTCCACCTTGCGGAGATCGTCCTTCAGATACCGGAAGACGCCGTCGATGTCCGTCCCTCTTCCTTTCATGGGCAAACTGACTCTACCGTAGCGGGTTTCTCACTGTCAACGACGGCACCGATCGGATAGCATGAGGGGGTGTACAAGAGGAAGGACGCCTTCTACGTGAAGGCGAAAAAGGAAGGGTACCGCTCGCGTGCCGCCTACAAGCTCCTGGAGTTCGCGGGAGCGGAGAAGGTCGTCGCGGCGGGAGATTTCGTGATCGACGCCGGGGCCGCGCCGGGGGGGTGGAGCCAGGTGCTTCTCCGCCTCGTGGGGAAGGGGGGGAAGGTGGCCGCGGTCGACATCCTCCCGATGGACCCGCTCCCGGGCGGAAACTTCCGCTTCTTCCCCCGGGATTTGGCGGACCGGGCGCTCATCGCCGAGATCGTCGCCTTTTTCGGGCGGAAAGCGGACGCGATCGTCTCGGACGCGGCGCCGAACACGACGGGAATCCCGTTCACCGACCAGGCCCGGTCGGCCGACCTCGTCCGTGCGGTCCTCGCCCTCGCAAGGGAAACGCTGCGCGAAGGGGGGACGTTCCTGGCCAAGATCTTCGAGGGGGCCGAAGCCGACGACGTGGTGAAAGATCTGAGGAGGTCGTTCGGCGAGGTCCGCAGGATCCGGCCTTCCGCGACCCGGAAGGAATCGTTCGAACTCTACCTGCTGGCACGCGGCTTCCGGGGGTCGTGAACCGCTCGCGGGGCGGCTTCCTCTACGAGGTCTTCTTCCCCACATGGGCGAGGGCTTCCCGGATGTGGTGGACCGGCAC
>DATEXR010000219.1 GCA_035256765.1 Candidatus Deferrimicrobiaceae bacterium
GACTTCCGTTTCCGGAGCATCCCGCTGTACGAGGCGGTCTACGGGGTGCGGCACGTGAGCCCGGAGCTCGGCGAACGGGCGGTCTACGGGCTGCCGGAGATCTACCGGGACGCCCTCCGCAAGACTCCGTTGGCGGCGGTCCCCGGGTGCTTCCCCACGGCGGTCATCCTCGCCCTGTACCCGCTTCTCAAGGAAGGGCTGATCGAAGCGAAGGGGATCGTGGCCGACTGCAAGACCGGGGTGTCGGGCGGCGGGAGGGGGCCGTCACTCGGCTTCCACTACCCGGAGGTGGAGGCGGGTGTGCGGCCGTACGGACTCCCCCGGCACAGGCACAACCCGGAGATGGACCAGGAACTTTCGCTGGCCGCCGGCAGGAAAGTGACCGTGACCTTCGTCCCGCATCTCCTCCCGATGGTGCGGGGCATCCTGGCGACGTGCTACGCGACGGCGTCGGGGAAGGTCGGGGAAAGAGACGTGGAGACCGCCTACCGGAAGCATTACGGGAAGGAGCCCTTCGTGCGCCTCTGCCTGCCGGGGGCCCTGCCCTCGACGAAGGACGTGTACGGGAGCAACTTCTGCGACGTCGCCTTCCGGGTCGACGAGAAAAGCCGGCGCGTGATCGTCGTGTCCGCGATCGACAACCTGGGGAAGGGCGCCTCGGGGGCCGCCGTCCAGTGTTTCAACCTCATGATGGGCTTCGCGGAGGACGAGGGCCTCCGGACGGCCCCCCTGTTCCCGTGAGCATCCCCCCCCGCGGAGTCGCGGTGGTCATCCCGGCGAGGTACGGCGCAAGCCGCCTCCCGGGGAAGCCCCTGGCCCAAATAGACGGTCGCCCGATGATATGGTATGTTTGGGAAAACGCACGGAAATCGAGGTGCGCCACGCGCGTGATCGTGGCCACCGACGATGAGCGGATCGCCGTCGCCGTGCGCGGGTTCGGCGGGGAGGCGTGGATGACATCCCCGGACTGCGCCTCGGGGACGGACCGAGTGGCCGAGGCGTCCCGGGGACTTTCCGAGGAGATCCTCATCAACGTGCAGGGCGACGAGCCGACGATGGACCCGTCGGTGATCGACGCCGTTGCCGGGCCCCTTCTTGCGGACCCCTCGGTCCGGATGACGACGGCCGCCATCGTTCAGGAGGACCCGGAGGACCATGTCCGGCCTTCCGTGGTCAAGGTGGTGGTCGATGACAGGGGGGACGCCCTGTATTTTTCCCGCGCGCCCATCCCCCATTACCGGGATTCCGGATCCGGCCGGTACCGGAAGCACCTGGGGATCTACGGATACCGGAAGGACTTCCTGCTCCGCCTTTCCGGTCTTCCCCCGAGTTCCCTGGAGGAGGCGGAGCGCCTGGAGCAGCTCCGTGTCCTGCAAAGCGGCGGGAAGATCCGCGTCGTCGACGTGGAATACGACTCGGTGGGCGTGGACACCCCCGAGGATCTCCGTGCGGTGGAGATGAGGATATGCGCCCGGAAAAAACGGTAAAGCCGAAGTACATCTTCGTGACGGGGGGGGTCGTCTCCTCCCTGGGCAAAGGGCTTGCCGCCGCCTCCATCGGGGCCCTCCTGGAAGCGAGGGGGTTGCGGATCACGATGCTCAAGCTCGACCCGTACATCAACGTCGACCCGGGGACGATGAACCCGTTCCAGCACGGGGAGGTCTACGTGACCGACGACGGGGCCGAGACCGACCTCGACCTGGGGCACTACGAGCGGTACGTGTCGACCCGGATGGGCAAGAAGAACAACTGCACCACGGGGAAGATCTACCATTCCGTGATCACGAAGGAGCGGCGCGGGGATTATCTGGGAGGCACGGTTCAGGTCATCCCCCACATCACCGACGAGATCAAGCGGGTCATCTATTCGGCGGCGCAGGGGTACGACCTGGCCATCGTGGAGGTCGGGGGGACGGTGGGCGACATCGAGAGCCTGCCGTTCCTCGAGGCGATCCGCCAGGTGAGGACCGACCGGGGGAAGGAGAACGTCCTCTACGTCCACGTCACGCTCGTCCCCCACATCCGGACGGCGGGGGAGCTCAAAACGAAGCCGACCCAGCACAGCGTGAAGGAGCTCCGCTCGATCGGCATCCAGCCCGACGTCCTTCTGTGCCGGACGGAACGGGTGCTCCCGAAGGAGATCAAGGCGAAGATCGCCCTGTTCTGCAACGTCACCGAGGACGCGGTCATCACGGCCCGGGACGTCGACCTCATCTACGAGGTGCCGCTCGTCTTCCATCAGGAGGGGCTGGACGACAAGATCATGGAGCTGCTGAACATCTGGGCGGGGGAGCCCAGGCTCGACCCCTGGGTCAACGTGGTGGAGAAGTGGAAGAACCCTCTGGGCGAGGTGACCATCGCCATTGTGGGCAAATACGTCAACCTGAGGGAGTCGTACAAGAGCCTGAACGAGGCGCTGACGCACGGCGGGATCGCCCACTCGGTGCGGGTCCTTCACCGCTACGTGGACTCCGAGGAGGTGGAGCGTCAGGGAGCGGAGGCGCTCCTCAAGGGGGCCGACGGCATCCTGGTCCCGGGCGGGTTCGGGTCGCGCGGCGTCGAGGGGAAGATCGCGGCGGTCCGGTACGCCCGGGAGAACCGGATCCCCTATTTCGGGATCTGCCTCGGCATGCAGGTGGCGGTCCTCGAGTTCGCCCGGAACGTCTGCGGCCTCGCGCAGGCGACGAGCCGGGAGCTCGACCCCGAAGGGGAGTGCCCGGTCATCGACCTGATGCCCGAACAGCGTGACATCCAGGAAAAGGGGGCGACGATGCGGCTGGGGGCGTACCCCTGCCGGCTCGCCGACAACTCGTTCGCCTCCCGGGCCTACGGGGTCGCCAAGATCTCGGAGCGGCACCGTCACCGCTACGAGTTCAACAACGAGTACCGGGAGACACTCTCCGCCAAGGGACTGCGGATCACGGGCCTGTCGCCGGACGACCGTCTCGTGGAGATTGTGGAGATCCCCGGCCACCCGTGGTTCCTCGGCTGCCAGTTCCACCCCGAGTTTCAGTCGAGGCCGCTCTCCCCTCACCCGCTTTTCCGGGACTTCATCGGCGCGGCCCTCGCGTATTCCCGCCAGGGGGGGTCGTGATCCGGCAGGTTGCCATCGCGGGCCGCTTCCGCGTCGGGGGGGGGGCCACCCCGGTCTTCATCGCCGGTCCCTGCGTCCTCGAGTCCGCGGAACTGGCGTTCGGCGTGGCGGAGTTTCTTGCCTCCCTGGCCGCACGGCTTTCAATCCCTGTCATCTTCAAAGGTTCGTACGACAAGGCGAACCGGTCCTCGGTGCGGTCCTTCCGGGGGCCCGGGGAGCGGGAGGGCTTGCGGATTCTCGCCGAAGTGAAGAGCCGGTACGGCCTGCCCGTCACCACCGACGTCCACGAACCCCGGCAGGCGGGGTCGGCCGCGAAGGTAGTGGACCTTCTCCAGATCCCCGCGTTCCTCTGCCGCCAAACCGACCTGCTCGTCGCCGCGGGGGAAACGGGTCTTCCCGTCAACGTCAAGAAGGGGCAGTTCATGGCCCCGTGGGACATGGCGAACGTGGTGGAGAAAGTCGCGGTCGCGGGGAACCGCGCCGTATTCGTCACGGAAAGGGGGACCACCTTCGGCTACAACAACCTCGTCGTCGACTTCCGGGGAATCCCCGCGATCCGGGAGAAGATCTGCCCCGTGGTCTTCGACGCGACGCACAGCGTGCAGCTTCCGGGAGGGGCGGGAACCGTCTCCTCGGGGGATCGGCGGTTCATCGCGCCTCTGGCCTGCGCGGCCATGGCGGCCGGGGCGGACGGCGTGTTTCTGGAGATTCACCCCGATCCCGAGCGGGCCCTGTCCGACGGGCCGAACAGCCTCCCTTTGCGGGACGTCGAGCCGCTGGTCCGGTCGCTGCTTGCGATCCGGGCGGCGGTGAACGAACCGGGAGCCGCAGGGGAGGGGTCGGACGAGATGCGCCCGGGGGCGCGGGACCTCGGCCCGTCGGGAAGCGCGACCGCCGGGAAAGGAGGCAAAGGCGATGGGACATGACAAGCGCGACCGGCATGCGGAGCTCGTCCAGCGTGCCTCCCGCGTGCTTTCGATCGAGGCGGAAGCCATCCAGGGGCTTCGGGAGCGGCTCGACGAAAATTTTTCCCGGGCGATCGAGATCCTCTTGCATGCGCCGGGGAAGGTGATCGTGACGGGGGTGGGGAAGTCCGGCCTGATCGGCCGGAAGATCGCCGCGACGTTCGCCTCCACCGGCACCCCCGCCTTCTTTCTCCATCCGGTCGAGGGGATGCACGGCGACATCGGGATGGTCCGGAAAGGGGATGTCGTCATCGCCCTCTCGAACTCGGGGGAGACCGAGGAGATCGTACGGATCCTGCCCCTCTTCAAACGGCTGGGGCTCTCCCTCATCGCCCTGACGGGGAACCCGGACTCCACCGTGTCCCGGCACGCCGACGTGACGCTTGACGCCGCGGTGCGGGAAGAGGCCTGCCCGCTCGGGCTCGCGCCCACCGCTTCGACGGCCGCCGCACTGGCCCTCGGGGACGCCCTCGCCATCGTTTTATTCGAGGAGAAGGGGTTCTCCGTGGAGGATTTCGCCCTGCTCCACCCCGGCGGGGTGCTGGGGCACAGGCTCCAGAAGGTGGGAGACGTGATGCACCGCGGGGAGGAGATCCCGCTGGTCCCCCAGGAAACCCCGCTCAAGGACGCTCTCTTCATGATCAGCTCGAAGCGGCTCGGCGTCACGGGGGTCGTCAACGGGAGCGGGATCCTCGTCGGAGTGATCACCGACGGCGACGTCCGGCGGGCAATGGCCCGCGGGGTCGACCTGTTCACGACGAAGGCGGGGGAGATCATGACCCCCGATCCCAAACGGCTTGCGTCGTCGGATCTTGCCGCATCCGCCCTGAGGAAGATGGAGCAATTTTCGATCACGAGCCTGTTCGTCTTCGACGACCATTCCCCCGAGATGCTGGTGGGGATCGTCCACATCCACGACCTGTTGAAGGCAGGCATCGGATGAGCGGTGGGCAGAGAAGGAAGGGCGCCGAGGAAAAGGCGGCCCGGGTGCGCCTGTTCCTGATCGACGTGGACGGGGTGCTCACCGACGGGGGGATCCTCTTCGACGGAAACGGCGTGGAAACGAAGCGGTTCCACGTCCGCGACGGGCACGGGATCAAGATGATGCAGCGGGCGGGGATCGAGGTCGGGATCATCACGGGGAGGACGTCGGAGGCGGTACGCATCCGCGCGGAGGAACTGGGGATCGCCCGGGTCCGGCAGGGGACCTTCGACAAGGTGGCAGCGTGGCGGGAGATGCTCGAAGAGTCGGGCGTCACGCCGGAGGAGAGCGCCTACGTGGGCGACGACATCGTGGACATCCCGCTCATGCGCCGGGCGGGGTTCGCGGCGACGGTGGCCGACGCCGAGGAGTACGTCCGCTCGGAGGCCGACTTCATCTCCTCCCGGAGAGGGGGGCACGGCGCCGTGCGGGAGATCATCGAGTTCGTACTTGCAGCCTGCGGGGCATGGGACAAGGTCACCGCGAAATACTTCGGCGCCGGGGCGGAAGGGTGACGGGGAAACTGCTGTCGTTCCTGGGGGTGGTCGTGGTCCTCGCGGGGGCCTATCTGGTGGCCCTGGACTTCGCACGAAGCTTGCGCCTTTCCCCCGGAGGGGACGGAGGGACGGCGGACATCGGCGGGCCGAAGATCGTCCTGCGCGGAGTCGAGATGATCGAGGCGCGCGAGGAGGGGCCGGTCTACCGGCTCCGTTCGGACGATGCCTCCTACGCGGCGATGTCGGCGCGCGTGGTCGCGTCGGGAGTGACCCTCACGCTGAAGGAGCGGGAGGGGGATATCGTCGTGACCGCCCCCGCGGCCTCCTGGAACATGAACGAAGGCCGGGTCGACCTCGACGAAGGGGCTTCGGCACGAAACGACAGGGGGTGGACAGCCTCCGCGCCCCGGGCGATCATCGATCTTCGCTCGGAGGTGATCGCCGCCGAGGAGGCCAGCCTCGCGGCCCCCGGCGTTACGGTTACGGGAAGCAACCTGCGGTGGCGCTGGCGCGAGGGAACCATGGCACTCGATTCCCCGAGGAGCAGGATCATCCCCCGCAACATGCCGGCTCCGGGAAAGCGAGGGTGAGAACGTGAGGGGGCAAAGAGGGCGTTCCGGCACGTTCCGGCGGGTTGTTGCGGGAGGGGCGGCGTTTCTTCTCCTCCTCCTGTCCCTCGCGGTGCGCGCGGCGGCCGCAGGGGAGCAGGCGGGATCGCGTCCGGACGAGCCGGGCCGACAACCGATCGAGATCACCGCCGACCGCCTGTTGGCCGACAGCGCACGGGAATCCGTGACCTTCGAGGGGAATGTCGTGGCCCACCAGGCGGACGTGACGCTCCATGCCGACCGTCTCTACGCGGAATATTCCCGGGCGTCGCGCGCCATCGAAAAGATCACGGCGGAGGGAAACGTGCGGGTGATCCAGGGGGGGAAGGAGGCGCGGGCCGCACGCGCCGTCTTCTACAACCTGGAGCAGCGGATCGTCCTCACGGGGGGGGCCGACCTGGCTCAGGGGGAGAACCTCCTCAAGGGCGATACGGTGACCATCTACCTGCGGGAAAACCGGTCCGTGGTGACGGGCGGGGAGGGGGGGCGCGTCCGGGCCGTCATCCACCCGCAAGGCTTCCTGGAAACGAAGGAGAAGGAAAACCGTTGAAGTCCTTGGCTGTCCGCGACCTGAGGAAGCGATACCGGAACCGTGAGGCGGTCAAGGGGGTATCGCTGGGCATCGGCCCGGGGGAGGTCGTGGGCCTTCTGGGACCGAACGGCGCGGGAAAGACCACCATCTTCTACATGATCGTGGGGCTGGTCCGGCCGGATGCCGGGACGGTTCTTCTCAACGGGGAGGATATTACCCGTCTGCCGATGCACCGGCGGGCGAGGATGGGGCTTGGCTACCTTCCCCAGGAGCCGTCGGTCTTCCGGAAACTGACGGTCCGGGAGAACATCCTCGCGTTTCTGGAGGAGACCCCCCTGTCCGAGGGGGAGCGGGAGGACCGGTTGCACGAGCTGCTCACGGAGATGCGGATCTCCCACGTCGAGGAGACGATGGGGTATTCCCTGTCGGGAGGGGAGCGGCGGCGCGTGGAGATCGCCCGCTCCCTGGTGATCTCCCCCGTGTTCCTGCTCCTCGACGAGCCCTTCGCCGGAATCGACCCCATTTCGGTCGCAGACCTCCAGCAGGTGATCCTTGGGTTAAAAGAGAAGGGAATCGGGGTTATAATAACGGATCATAACGTGCGCGACACCCTATCGGTGTGCGAACGGGCCTACATCATCTCCGAAGGGGAGATCCTCCTCGAGGGGAACCCCGAGGAGATCGCGTCGTCTTCGCGCGTGCGGGAAATTTACCTGGGAGAGCAGTTCTCCCTGTAGACGGCCAGGAGACGGATGGCTCTGGAACTTCGACAATCCCTGAAACTCAGCCAGCAGCTGGTGATGACCCCGCAGTTGCAGCAGGCGATCAAGCTTTTGCAACTATCGAGCCTGGAGCTGCAACAGGCGGTTCGGGAGGAGCTCGAGGTGAACCCCACCCTGGAGGAGGTCGTGGAGGAGGTCCCCGAGGCTCCGGGGGAGGCGGAGCCGCAGACGGAGACGGAAGCATCCCCTCCGCAGGCGGAACCGGACGCGTCCGAGGCTCCCACGGCAACGTCCTCGAAGGAATTGATCGACCGCGTCGACTGGGACTACTATTTCGGGGATGGCGCCACGGCGGGAAGAGCCAGGGGGGAGACCGACCGCGAGGAGGAGGACGGCCGCCCGTACTACGAAAACCTCCTCACCCGGAAGCCCTCCCTCTCCGAATACCTCGAGACGCAGATCTGCCTGTCGGATGCGGATGGCGCGCTGAGGGAGATCGCCCCCTACCTGATCGGGAACATCGACGAGAACGGATATCTCAAGGTGTCCGCCGAGGAGACCGCCGAGGCCCTCGGGAAGCCCCTCGAGGAGGTGGAGCGGGCGATCGCGAAGATCCAGACGCTGGACCCCGCCGGCATCGGGGCCCGCGACCTCCGGGAATGCCTGATGATCCAGGCCCGCGAGAAGGGGGAGGAGTTTTCCCTTCCCCTGCAAATCCTCACCGACCACTTCGACCTCTTCACTCGCGGGGACATCGCGGGCATAGCGAAGCGGCTGAAGCTCCCCCGCGAGATCGTCCGGGAGGCTTTCCAGAAACTGGTGACCCTGTGGCCGAAGCCCGGCCGGCTGTTCTCGGGGGACGACGTGCACTACATCACCCCGGACGCCTACGTGGCCCAGGTCGACAACCAGTGGGTGGTCACGCTGAACGAGGATGGACAGCCGCGCCTCCGGCTCAGTTCCTATTACCGGGACCTTCTCTCCGCCGGGGACCGGCTCGGCAAGGAGGACAAGGACTTCCTCAAGCAGAAGATCAACTCCGCCCTCTGGTTCATCAAGAGCATCCAGCAGCGGCAGAGGACCATCTACAAGGTCGTGGAAAGCATCATGAAGCTCCAGAAGGATTTTCTCGAGGCCGGGCCGAAGCATCTCAAACCCCTCACGCTCCGGGACGTCGCGGAGGACATCTCCATGCACGAGTCGACGGTCTCCCGGGTGACGAACAGCAAGTACGTGTGCACCCCCCACGGGATCTTCGAGCTGAAGTTCTTCTTCAATTCCGGCCTGAACCGGGAAGGGGGGGGGGAGGATATCGCTTCCAAGTCGGTGAAGGAGAAGATCCTGGAGATCATCAAAGCCGAGGGGGGGGACAATCCGTCGAGCGACCAGGATCTCGTCCGGCTCCTCCGCAACCAGGGGATCCGGATCGCCCGCCGCACCGTCACCAAATACCGCCAGGCCATGGGTGTGCTGCCTTCGTCCAAGCGAAAGAAGTTTTTCTAGGCCGAAGCGCGACGCTTCGTTCAAAGGAGGGAACCGCGTGTCCAACATCTCCGTGACGTTCCGTCACATCGACTCGAGCCAGCCCCTCAAGGACTATGTCACCGAAAAGCTGGGAAAGATCCAGAAGATCCTGGACAGCCCGTTCGAGGCGCAAGTGACGCTTTCCGTCGAGAAATACCGCCACATCGCGGAAGTCTTTCTGACCGGGCGGGGAATCACGATCAAGGCGTTCGAATCCACCGACAACCTGTATTCCGCCATCGATCTCGTCTGCGACAAGGTGGAACGCCAGACGAAGAAATACCGGGAGAAGAAAAAGGACCGGGCCCCCGGCATCATCGCGGAGCCGATCGTGTCCGGGTCCTCCCTCACGATCAGCGAGGGCGATTCGGGCCCGCGCATCGTCCGCCACGACAACTTCGTCCCCAAGCCGATGAGCGTGGAGGACGCGGCCCACTACCTCGACATCCTGAAGGTGGACGTGTTCATGTTCGTCAACCAGGAGACCAACCAGCCGAGCGTGGTATTCCGGCAGCAGGACGGGAACATCGGGTTCACGGAGCCCCGGGCCCGATGAAGATCCAGGACATCGTTCCCCCCGAGGCCATCGTGGACAACCTGCGGGGGGAGACGAAGGAAAACGTCCTCCGGGAGCTGTCCGAGGTGATCGTCAAGATCGTGCCGAAGCTTTCCGCGGACACCCTGACCTCCATCCTGATGGAACGGGAAAGCCTGGGCAGCACGGGCATCGGGGACGGGGTGGCCATCCCGCACGGCAAGGTGAACGGGATCGATCGCCTGGTCGCCGCCTTCGGCCGGAGCCGAAACGGCGTCCCGTTCCAATCCCTGGACGGAAAGCCGGCGCATCTGTTCTTCCTGATCATGGCCCCGGAGTATTCGGCCGGGATGCACCTGAAGGCGCTCGCGCGCATCTCCCGGCTGCTCAAGGACGAACGGTTCCGGCGGTCGCTCCTCGAGGCGGCGGACGCCGACGAACTGCGAAGCATCCTCCGCGAGGAGGATGCCGGCTCGTAGCAAGGCCCGCTCCGGCGAAGGAGGCGTGCGCCGTGCCGGTACTGGTTGACCGTTTCCTCGAATCGTGTGCCGAGCCTCTCCGGTTGCGTCTGCTGTCGGGCGCGGCCGGCCTTTCCCGGGAGATCACGGACAAGACGGTGCAGAAGGCCGGGCTCGGGATCACGGGGGAGGTCGACTCCACTCACCCGGGGAAGATCCAGATCCTGGGGGAGACCGAGATCACCTATTTCCGGATCCAGCCCGCCGCGCGACAGACCCAGATCGCCGATCTCTTTTTCTCCCGGCCGATGTCGTGCGCCATCGCGGGAGGAGGCCTTCCCCTGCCTCCCCGGATGGTCGAGACGGCGGAGCGAAAAGGGGTTCCCCTGATCCTCTCGGATCTCCCCACCTCGGACCTCATTCGCGAGGTCCTGGGGAACCTCGAACGGATGTTCGCCGAGACGGCCACGATCCACGGGGTCCTGATGGAAATCCTGGGGGTGGGGGTGGCCCTCCTGGGGAAGAGCGGCATCGGGAAGAGCGAGTGCGCGCTGGACCTGATCCTCCGCGGGCACCGCTTCGTCACCGACGACGTCATCCACCTGGAGAAGCGGGGGCCGGAAACCGTCCTGGGGACCGGGGAGGACGTGACCCGGCATCACATGGAGATCCGCGGCCTGGGGATCATCAACATCCAGGACCTCTTCGGCCCCACGGCGATCGTGGACCGGAAGAAGGTGGAGATGGTCATCCGGATCGAGGAGTGGAATGCCGCCAACGACTACGACCGCCTCGGCCTGGATGACCTCCGCACGGACGTACTCGGAGTGCGCCTGCCGACGATCCTCCTCCCCGTCTCCCCCGGCCGCAACCTTGCGACGATCGTGGAGGTGGCGGTCCGGAACTATCTGCTGAAGAACCGGGGTCTTTTCTCCGCAGCGCAGCTGGTGGAGCGCCAGTCGAGGCTGGCGGAAGGGCGAAAGCCGGAATGACGGCGCCCCCGAGGTTTCGTCGCGCCCGCATCGTCGTCGTGACCGGCCTTTCGGGGTCGGGAAAGAGCACAGCGACGAAGGTGTTCGAGGACATCGGCTACTTCTGCGTCGACAACCTCCCGCCGGTGCTCCTTCCGAAAATCGTGGACCTGGTCTCCGAAGCGCGGACCGACGTGGTCCGCATCGCGCTCGTGGCCGACGTGCGGGGGAGGGAATTCCTGCACGATTTCGCGCGGGTCATCGAACAGCTCCGGCAGGGGCAGCACGATGTCCACGTCCTGTTCCTCGACGCGGGGGACGACGTCCTCCTTCTCCGGTACAGCGAGACGAGGAGGAGACACCCGCTTGCGGCCCGGGGCGGAGCGAAGGAGGCGATCCGCAGGGAGCGGGAGATGCTCTCCCCCCTCCGGGAGATGGCCGACACGGTTCTCAACACCTCCCAGTACACCGTCCACCAGTTGCGGGACACCATCGTCCGGAGATTCCGCGGGAAGGGGGGACCGACCCTTCAGGTGGGCGTCGTCTCCTTCGGATACAAGTACGGCATTCCCCTCGAAGCGGACATGGTGATCGACGTCCGGTTTCTTCCCAACCCCAATTTCGTCCCGAAGCTGAAACCTTTGACCGGCCTGGACCGGAAGGTGCGCGATTACGTCATGAAGAACCGGTCGACGCGGACGTTTTTCGGAAAGCTGACCTCGTTCTTGCAATTCCTTCTCCCCCTTTATAAAAAGGAAGGGAAGGCCTATTTCACGCTGGGCGTGGGATGTACGGGAGGGAGGCACCGTTCGGTGGTGGTGGCCGAGGCGGTGAAGCGCTCTCTTCCCAAGCCGGTGGCCCCCATCGTGGTCCATCGCGACATCCACAGGTCATCCCCTCCCGGCAGGAGCGTCCGATGATCGGCATCGTACTGGTTTCCCATGGCCAGCTGGCTTCCGAGCTTCTGCGCGCCGCGGAAATCATCGTCGGGAAGATCGAGAACACGGTGACGGTCGACGTCCACCCGAAGATGGGGATGGAGGAGATCCACACGGCGGTGGAGGCGGCGATCCGGACCGTCGACGCGGGGAAGGGAGTCCTCCTTTTCATCGACATGTTCGGAGGGACTCCCTCCAACATCGGTCTGTCCTTCCTCGCCACCCACAACGTGGAGGTGGTGACGGGGGTGAACCTTCCGATGATGGTGAAGCTTCCGATGGTGCGGCCGACGATGTCCCTCTCCGAGTTGGCCAAGTTTCTCCGGGACTACGGCCAGCGGAACATCACGATCCCGGGCGACATGCTCAAGAAGAAGGCGGAAAAATAAACGCGATGTCCCTCGTCCTGGTGCGGGTTGACTGCCGGCTGATCCACGGCCAGGTGGTGGAGACCTGGATTCCCCACACGGGGGCCAACTGCCTCCTCGTGGCCAACGACGAACTCGCGGGCAACCCGTTCTTGCGGTCGGTCATGGAGATGGCCGTGCCGCAGGACATCCACGTCGTCTTCTGCCGGGTGGACGAGGTCGGACGCCCCCTCGCCGAGATCGACCGCCTGGGGGAAAAGGCGATCCTCCTCTGTGCGACCTCCCGCGACGCCCTGGCCATTTTTCAATGCGGGGTCCGCTTCTCCACGCTGAACATCGGCAACCTCCATTACGCGGCGGGGAAGGTGGAGATCGCCCCCTCGGTCTTTTTTTCCCGGGAAGACTTCGATACCGTTCACTGCTTCTCCCACCTCGGCGTGGCCGTAACCGTCCGTTCCACGCCGTTCGAAGCCGGCACCTTGTTCGATCCCGAGGGGTGACGGCGATGGTGGGGAGTTTCCTGCTCGCCGCCGCTCTCGGGGGGGTCTGCTATCTCGACCGGACCGCCGCGTTCCAGATGATGCTGCACAGGCCCCTCGTGGTGGCCTCGATCATGGGGGCGATCTTCGGAAACTTCGCCGCGGGGGCCCAGGTGGGGGCGGTACTGGAACTCCTCTACATCGCGCGCCTTCCCGTCGGGGCGTCCGTTCCCCCCGATGACACGGGGGCCGCGGTGTTCGGGGGGGCGGCCGCGGCCGCGGCTTCCTCCTCGATCGGGCTCGATATGGGGAGTTTTGCCTCGATCCTCCTCCTGTCGGTGCCGTGCGCGGAGTTCGGAAAGTACGCGGACCGCTTTGTGCGGCGGATCAACGGAAGGATCGCCCACCTGACCGTCGAGCAGGTGGAGAGAGGGGACACCCTGGCGGTGGAGCACGCCCTGATGGCCGGCGCCATTCTCTTCGCCGTCTTCGGGATGGCGCTCACGCTTCTTTTCTCCGGTCTCGGCATCTCCGCGGCGCGGTTCCTCCTCCCCCGGTTCGGCCCGGAAAGCCACCTTCAGTTCGCCGCCCTGCTGCCCGCGCTTCCTCTCCTCGGGGCCGCGTCGGTCTTCTCCTGCAGCAGAACGGACCGGACTGCGCCCGTCTTTTATTTGACGATGGGGTGCGTCTTCGCCGTGACGTTCTTTTTCCGGTGGGTGGTCTGATGGGAGGGATCCCGTTGCGCGTGCGCAGAAAGGTCTGGTTCCGGCAGTTTCTCCTGCAGGGCTGCTGGAACTATGAAGGGATGCAGAACGTGGGATTCGCCTACAGCATCCTGCCCGCGCTCCGCGATCGATACGGGGGCCGTCCGGAAGAGCTCTCCCGGGCGCTCAAGCGCCACCTCGAGTTCTTCAACACCCATCCGGCGATGGCGGCGGTGATCCTGGGGGCGGTGATCCGGCTCGAGGAGCGCGTCGCGGCGGGGGAGGAGGATCCACGGGCGGTCGGCACGTTCAAGGTGGGGCTGATGGGTTCCCTCGGGGCGATCGGGGACTCGTACTTCTGGGGGGCCCTGAAGCCGATGGCGTCCGTCGCGGGGGCGATCCTGGCGTTCGTCCACCCCCTCCTGGGGATTGCGACGCTGTTGCTTCTCTACAACAGCTCCCACCTCGTACTCCGTTTCCGGGGGTACACCGCGGGGATCGGAGGGGAGGAGGGCGCGGTCCGGTTCCTCAAGTCCGCGGGGTTCACCGCGAGGACGGAGGACCGGAAGATGATCGCCGCCATTCTGGGAGGGGCCTATGCGGGGGTGGTGGGCAGCCACGCGGCGCTTCTCTTCGGCGGGGCGTGGCTGGAGTTGGGGGTTTTCCTGGTCGCCGCGCTGACCGTCCACCTGTTCACGGTCTTTTTCCGGAAGGCGGTGTCGCCTTCGGAAGTGCTTCTCCTGCTTCTCCTCATCGGGACGCTGATTCTCTGGCAATGAAGGCGTCGGACGACAAATCGGTCGGTAGGGAAGGGGAACCCGGAAAGAGGGAGTGCCGGTTCGAGATCGTGAACCGGCTGGGGCTGCACGCCCGCGCCGCGGCGAAGCTCGTCCGCCTCGCCAACGGCTTTTCCTCGGAAATCCGCCTGTCCCGGGAAGGGGTGGAGGTGAACGGCAAGAGCATCATGGGCGTCCTGATGCTCGCGGCCCACCGGCAGTCCCATGTCTTGGTGTCCGCCGAGGGGCCGGACGCCCGGGAGGCCGTGGAGGCGATCGGTGTGTTGATCGCGGGGAAATTCGAGGAGGAGGAGTAGGAACCATGCCCGAGAGCGCGCGTCCGAAGATGAAGGTGCTCCGCGGGATTCCGGCCTCCCCCGGAGTGGCCATCGGGAAGGCGTTCTTCCTCAACCGTGCGCTTCCGCGATCCGTCCATTCGACCGTGCCCAAGGAGACGATCGAGGAGGAGATCGGCTCGTTTCTCCGCGCGGTGGCCCGCTCCAAGGAGCAGATCCACGCGATCCGGGACGGCGTCAAGGATCACGCAGCGGACCATTACCAGATCCTCTCCGTCCATCTGGCTCTCCTCGAGGACTCGATGCTGGTCGACCAGACGGTCCGCCTCATCCGGGAGAACCAGTTCAAGGCGGACTGGGCGTTCAACAAGGTGCTCCAGAACCTTCTGGAGACGTTTCACCGGATCGAAGACCAATATCTCCGGGAGCGGGGGCACGATCTCCGGCAGATCGGACACCGGGTGCTCGAGAATCTGGCGGGGCGCCCCGTGGAAACGGTGGCGTCCATCCGGGACCCGGTGATCGTGATCGCGCACGACCTCTCGCCGGCCGACACGGCGCAGATATTGAAAAGCCCCGTCCTGGGGTTCGCGACCGACGTGGGAAGCAAGACCTCGCACACCGCGATCACCGCTCGCTCCCTCGGCATTCCCGCCGTGGTCGGGCTGGAGCGCGTGACGAGCGAATTCGTCGAGAACGAAGAGGTCATCATCGACGGGGAGGAGGGAGCCCTGATCCTTCGGCCCACCCCCGAGGTGGTGCGCGAATACACGGAGAAGAAGAAGGCCTACAGCCTCCGCATCCGGGACCTCGCCAAGTTCGCCCGCCTCCCCGCCGTCACGCGGGACGGAAAGACGCTCAGACTCCTGGCGAACATCGAGTTCCCCGAGGAGGCCGAGGTGGCCCTCCGGAGCGGCGCGGACGGGGTGGGCCTGTACCGGACCGAATTTCTGTACCTCAACCGGAAGGATCTCCCCTCGGAGGAGGAGCATTTCCAGACGTACCGCCGCGTCATCGAGAAGTTCGGGCGCCACCCCGTGACCGTCCGCACCATCGACCTGGGAGGGGACAAGTTCGCGTCGCAGATCGAGCTGGCCGAGGAGATGAACCCCGCGATGGGGCTTCGGGCGATCCGGTTCTGCCTTCGGGAGCGCGACATCTTCAAGCAGCAGATCCGGGCCATCCTGCGCGCCTCCTCCTACGGAAAGGTCCAGATGATGTTCCCCATGATCTCCGGGGTCGGGGAGCTGCGTGCCGCACTCGCGGTCGTCGAGGAGGCCCGGTCGGAGCTGAAGAAGAGGCGAATCTCGTTCGACCGCCAGATGCCGGTGGGGATCATGGTGGAGATCCCGGCGGCGGCGATCGTCGCGGACCAGCTGGCGAGGGAGGTGAATTTCTTCAGCATCGGGACGAACGACCTCATCCAGTACGCCCTCGCCATCGACCGGGTGAACGAACACGTCTCGTACCTCTACGAACCGCTGCACCCGGCGATCCTTCGGCTGATCCGTCGGATCGTCGACGCGGGGCATGACGCCGGCATCCCGGTGGCCATGTGCGGGGAGATGGCCGGCGAGCCCCTCTACACCTACGTCCTTCTCGGTCTGGGGTTGGACGAGATGAGCATGAACGCGACGTCCATCCCGCGCGTGAAGCGGATCCTCCGGAAGTCGGCCGCTTTCGAGGCGCGGGAATTCGCGGAGGGGCTCCTCGCTCACGCCACCGCGGCCGACATCGCCGGGATCCTGGTGAAGAAGCTGGAAGACCTATTTCCGGAAGAACGGTTCTGACGTATAATCCGAAGGCTTTTATTCCTTTCCCCCGGGAGAGACCTGGCATGAGAGATTTTCTGTTCACCTCGGAATCCGTGACGGGGGGCCACCCCGACAAGGTCGCGGACCAGATTTCCGACGCGGTTCTCGACGAGATTCTCCGGAAGGACCCGCGGGGGAGGGTCGCCTGCGAGACGATGGTGACGACCGGCCTCGTCATGGTGGCCGGGGAGATCACCACGACCGCCCTGCTCGACATCCCCGCCCTCGTTCGCCAGACGATCGCGGCCATCGGGTACACGGAGAACATGAAGGGATTCGACGCGAGCAACTGCGCCGTCGTGATGGCGGTCGACCGCCAGTCCCCCGACATCGCCCGGGGCGTCGACCGGAAGACGGCCGACCGACAGGGGGCCGGCGACCAGGGAATCATGTTCGGGTTCGCCTGCAGGGAGACGAAAGAGTTGATGCCGATGCCGATCGCGTTCGCCCACCGGATATGCGGCCGGCTGACCGAAGCGAGGGAGAAGCGGGTGCTGCCGTGGCTTCGGCCGGACGGGAAGAGCCAGGTGACCGTGCGGTACGCGGGGGGCGTGCCGCGCGAGGTGACCGCCGTCGTCTGCTCGGCGCAACACGCGGAGGATGTGAAGAGGAAAGCGCTCGAGGAGGGGATCATCGAGGAGGTCATCCGGAAGAGCATCCCGGCGGACTTGCTGTCCCCCAAGGTGAAGTTCTACATCAACCCCACCGGAAGGTTTGTCGTCGGCGGGCCCCACGGCGACACGGGTCTGACGGGGCGGAAGATCATCGTCGACACCTACGGGGGGTACAGCCGGCATGGCGGCGGGGCGTTCTCCGGGAAAGATCCCTCCAAGGTCGACCGGAGCGCCTCCTATATGGCCCGCTATGTGGCGAAGAACATCGTCGCCGCGGGGCTGGCGGGGGCGTGCGAACTCCAGCTCGCCTATGCCATCGGCGTGGCGGAGCCGGTGTCCGTCATGATGGAGACCTTCTCCACGGCCAGGGTGCCGCCGGAGAAGATCGAGCGGGCGGTGCGCGAAACCTTCGATCTGCGGCCCGCCAGGATCATCCAGGAACTCGACCTCCTCCGGCCGATCTACCGGAAGACCGCGGCCCTGGGCCACTTCGGCAGGGAGCTTCCGGAGTTCACCTGGGAGAAGACCGACAGGACGAGCGTACTGCGCAAGGCCGCGGGCCGCTGACCTATTCTTGGAAGGGGAGAAAGGGGGACACGAGAATGGCCCGCGGAAAGAAATTCGACGTCAAGGACGTGCGTCTCGCGCGGGCGGGGCGCGACCGCATCGAGTGGGCGAAAAAGGAGATGCCGGTGCTCCGCTCCATCGGGGAGCGGTTCACGAAGGAAAAGCCCCTCAAGGGGACACGGATCTCCGCCTGCCTTCATGTGACCACCGAGACGGCGGCGCTCATGCAGGTGCTCGCGGCGGGCGGCGCGAAGGTCGCGCTGTGCGCCTCCAACCCCCTCTCGACGCAGGACGATGCCGCCGCCGCGCTCGTGGCGAACGACGGCATATCCGTCTACGCGATCAAGGGCGAGAACCGGAGGACCTATTACAACCACATTCTCCAGGCGTTGTCGGTTGCGCCCCACCTGACGATGGACGACGGGGCCGACCTGGTCTCCGTGATCCACACGAAACGCAAGGAATATCTGGAAAACGTGGCGGGGGGCACCGAGGAGACGACGACCGGCGTCATCCGGCTGCGCGCCATGGCGGAGAAGGGGGTGCTGCGCTATCCCATCGTAGCGGTCAACGAAGCGAAAACCAAACACTTTTTCGATAACCGGTACGGAACGGGGCAGTCCACGATCGACGGGATCCTCCGCGCGACCAACCGGCTGCTGGCCGGCTCCTGCTTCGTGGTGGCGGGGTACGGATGGTGCGGGCGCGGGCTGGCGATGCGCGCCCGCGGAATGGGGGCCCGTGTCCTCGTCACCGAGGTGGACCCCCTCCCGGCGCTCGAGGCGGTCATGGACGGCTTCGAGGTGGCCCCGATGAGCGAGGCGGCCGCCTGGGGCGACATCTTCTGCACCCTCACGGGGAATATCCATGTGCTTCGGGGGGAGCACTTCCGGAAAATGAAGGACGGGGCAATCGTTTGCAATTCCGGACACTTCAACGTTGAGATCGACATCCCCGCCCTGGCGGGGATGTCCCGTACGGTCCGCACCGTCCGCCCCTTCGTCGAGGAATACCGGTTGCGGGACGGAAAGGCGATTCACGTTCTGGCCGAGGGGCGGCTCATCAACCTGGCAGCGGCGGAAGGTCATCCCGCGACCGTCATGGACATGAGCTTCGCCAACCAGGCGCTCGGCGTGGAATATCTGGTCGAGAGGCGGGAGACCCTCGAGAGCAAGGTCTACCCGATACCCAAGGAGATCGACCAAGAGATCGCGAGGCTGAAGCTCGCGGCCATCAACGCCCGGATCGACCGCCTCACCCCGGAACAGAAAAAGTACCTCGCATCGTGGGAGATGGGGACCTAATGTGCGGGGACACTCCTAAGAACAGGGACGTTCCTTAGAACTCTTCCTCCCCTGCGGCGGGCGCCGCATCCATGCCCTGTTACGAGGGCGCCAGGATCGGCTTCGCCTCCGGGGTCCCCACTCGCGTCCAGCCTCGCCGCATCCGCCCGGACCTCCCGTCCGGGCATGGCGGTCCGCCTCGCCCACCTGTCGCCCGCATCGGGGCGGGCTTTTCCTCCTGTTCGTCGGCGGCGGGCTCGGAGCTCGAACCTTCAGGACACATTTCACCGGAAGGGTTCTCGCTCCCCGGCTGCGTCCAGCGAACGTGCCCATTGGTCGTCTCCCCGGCCATTCCCCTTCCTGTGTGGTATGCAAGCCTTTTTCCCCTATAAACGGCGGGGCCTCCGCCGGTTCCGCCTTCGGCTTCCCGCTCGGGGGATCCCCTGCGGCGGGCGCCGCATCCACGCCCTCTTTGTAATGCGTCCCCACCCGACGATCTTCGCGGGGATCGATCCTTCCCTCCTCCGGCCGGCATCTTACTTATTGGCCGGAAGAGAGGAGACTTCCCCTCCTTGAAGAGAGCGGGGGCGGGTTTTCGCCCCCGTCGTTCTTCCGGCCATTTTTTAACCCCCCGGGAACGCCTATCGTCTCGTGTGCCGGAGCAGGAAGACCCCCGCGGAGGCGATCGCCAGGTCCGGGAGCCAGGCCGCCGCGAGGGGAGGCAGAAGTCCTTTCCTCCCCAGGGAGAGCGACGCCGAAAGCACGATCCAGCACACGAACCCGATGAACAGCCCCGCACCGATGCTTCTCCACACTCCCCCCGACCGGGGCGACCGGAGGGCGATCGGAATGGCGAGCAGGCTGATGGCGACGTTCAGGAGGGGGTACGAAAGCTTGGCGTGCAGGTCCACCTCGTAGCGTCGCACGTCGTATCCGCGGGCGATCGAATCGCGGACATAGTCCGAAAGCTGGGCGTAGGTCATCTCCTCCGGCGGTGTTTCCCCCTCTAAAAACCCGAGAAGGGTTTCCGGAAAGAAGAATTCCCGGTCCGTGAAGCGGACCGTCTCGATATTCCCGGAAAATCGACGCTCCGTGCCCTCGCGCAGGAGCCATTTTCCGTCCTCCAAAAAGGTGGCCGAGCGGGCGTCGACGCGGCGCACGAGGCGGAAGTCCCCGTCCACCTCCAGGTACTGGAACCCGGAGAGCTCCCGCCTTTCGGGGTGGACCACCTGGGCGGAGAGGATTCCGTTCGCGCCGCGGATCCAGTAGCGGTTCAGCGAGAACTCGGCCCCGACCTTGCCGGGCCGCACCGCAAACTGGGCGATTTCCCTGGCCTTGCGGTTTGCCCGGGGGGCGACGGTTTCCGAAGCCACCAGGGACAGGGCGAAGATGACGGCGCATCCGGCGAGAAGCGGCGCGCAGGCCCTCCCGAGGCTGATCCCGCCGGAGAAGATGGCGGTGAACTCGTTTGCCCTCGCCCTGAGGGAGACGGTGATCAGCACCGCCAGGAGAACCGCCACGGGGGATGTCAGGATGAAGATGTTCGGCGCGCTGTACAGGTAATACCCGAGCATCTCCCACGGAGAGACCTTGGTTTTCAGAAACTCATCGGCCCGTTCGACGAAGTCGATCACCACGAAAAGAAGCAGGAATCCCACCGTGGCCGCCGCTGCCATCCGGGAGAACTCCCGGAGGAGATAACGGGTGACGATCGTCATCTTTTCCCTGCGAGCCACCCGAACGGGTCGGGGAGAACCATCATGCGGTTCTCGGATCGCCAGAGGAACCAGCATGCCGTCGCGAACCCGGCCGCGTTGGGAAGCCAGAGAAGCACCGCCATGAGCAGGGGGGAATACGACTCGAGCGCCCCGGCGGCGGCAAGAAACAGGTAATAGACGAGGATGACCGCCAGGGTGAGGGCGATCGCGGGGGATTTTCCGCGGGCGCGCCGGGAATGGCCCAGCGGGATCGCAAGGAGGCCGAACGCCAGGCAGGAGGCCGCAAGCGAGAGTCGTCTGTGGAAGTGGTACCGGTAGGTGGCCGCGGGCCCCGTTCCCCCCGTTTCGGAGATCTTCCGGGAAAGTTCCGGCAGGGTGAGATTCCGGGGAGCGTTCCGGTTCCCTTCTTCGACATTCCCCCTCGGGAGGCGGAACTCCATCTCCCGGAAGGAGCCCATCCGGTACGCCTTCGCTCTCCGGTCTTCGTTATGGATGGTGCCGTCGAAGAGGACGAGCCCGGCGGGCTTGTCGTCGCTTTCCGCCAGGAATTTCCCCTCTTTCGCGAACACGAGCAGAGGGTCCTGTCCCTTCAGACGCTGCGAGAGCATGACCCCGGTCATGGCGGTGCCCTCGGACGACACCCGGTCGGGGAAGAGCAGGACATCGGGCGCCACTTCCCGGAAAACGTGCTCTTCGACCCCCGCCCCCGCGCGGATCGAGACGATTTGGGCGAGCGCCCCCGTGAGCATCCGTTGCCCCCACGGAATGCCGGCCCACCCGATCAGGAAACTCCCCGCGAAAGTCCCCAGGGCGATCAGGAGAACGGGGAGGAGCAGGCCGCGCATTCCCACCCCGGCGGAGCACAGGGCGGTCGTTTCCGAGTCTGCCCCGAGCCGCCCGAGGGCGAGCAGGACGGCGAGAAGCAGGGCGGCCGGGAGGGTGATTTCCAGAAAGGAGGGAAGGAGGGAGAGAAGCAGCTTTCCGACGAGCGAGGCGGGAACGCCCTTTGCGACCACGAGGTCGGCGAGGCGCGAGAAACGATGCAGCAGCGTCACGAGCGTGAAGGTGAAAAGGGCGATGAGGTAGGGCCCCCAGATTTCGGCCAGGATGTAGCGGTGGATGATTTTCATCGCTCGATTTCCGCCCCGCGGACCCGTCGCCGGCCTTTTCCTGCCCCCGGGGCCGGCTCTCCGCACGGACGCCGGGGACGGGCCGGGGGCATGTTTCGATAAATCGGGGACAACGGCGGAATCCTCGTATAATATCATAACCATTGGGACAATGATCCTTCAGACACTTCAGGCACTTCAGGCACGGGAGGAGGGCCGGCGTGGAGACGAGAAAGGGGCCGCACGGATGATCGTGGTCCGCGGCTCCTCCCAGTTCGCTTCCGAGAAGGTCGTTTCCCTCACGGTGGGGAACTTCGACGGGGTTCACCTCGGGCACCGGGAACTGCTGCGGAGAACGGTTTCGCGTGCGCGGAGCGCGGAAATGATCGCCGTCGCCCTCACCTTCTCGCCGCACCCGATCCGCTTCTTTTCGCCGGGTGCCCGTTTCTACGAAATCACGACCCTGGAGGAGAAGGAGGATCTCGTCTCCCGCATGGGCATCGACGTGCTGGTGATCGAATCCTTCGACGGAGGGATCGGCCGGATGTGGCCGATCGAGTTTGCCCGGGAAATCCTCTCGCGCCGGATCCGGGCGCGGTGGGTGACGGTCGGCTACGACTTCACCTTCGGAAGGAACCGGACCGGCTCCCCCGCGATGCTCGCCGAGGCCGGCAGGGAGCTCGGGTTCGAGGTGGAAATCGTCCCTCCCCTGGTCCGGGGCGGCCTGATCGTCAGTTCGACCCGCATCCGGGATCTGCTGCTGGGCGGGCGTGTCCGGGAGGCCGAGGAGCTGTTGTGCCGGCCCTATCGGATGTCGGGGCCGGTGGTGACGGGCGCGGGGCGAGGGAAGTCGCTGGGGTTCCCTACCGCGAACATCCGGTTCACCCAGGAACTGGTTCCCCTTCCCGGGGTGTACATCGTGGAGGCGGAGATCGGGGGTGTCCTGCACCGGGCGGTCGCAAGCGTCGGGTTCAGCCCGACCTTCGGCGAGAATTCCCTGGGCGTCGAGGTCCACGTGATGGACTTTCATCGGGACCTCTACGGGGAGGAGATCGCCGTGCATTTCCGCGACCGCATCCGGGACGAGAGAAAATTCAAAACCGTCCAGGAGTTGGTGCGGCAGATCGAGAAAGATGTCCAGTATGCCCGGGAGGCGAAGCTGACCCTGCGGAAGGAGCCGGCCTGCGCGGAACGGAATCCCGCCGCCGCGGAGGGGTCCACGGCATGAAGGAAGGGCGCGCCGCCGCGTGGGCTGTGGCCGGGGTTCTCCTCCTGGCGTCATGCTCCGGGGACACGGGCCGGTCGTCCGTCAATCCGGCGGACGCCTCCCGGATGCAGCAGGGGTTCGTCACCGCCGTCGAGCGGGCGGTCCCCGCGGTGGTGAACATCCGGACGGTCGCCCGCTTTTCGCGGGGAGCCGCGAGCGCCGCTCCGGGGGGCCGTGCGACCATGCAGGATTATCTCGAGGAACTGATGGAAGAGCACGGAGGGTTTCGGGAGAACTCCCTCGGGTCCGGCGTCATCGTCGGCGAGGACGGGCTCATCGTCACGAACGAGCACGTCATCCGGGACGCCGACGAGATCGTCGTCCGGCTTTCCGACCGCGCCGAGTACCGGGCCAGGGTCGTCGGTGCCGATCCACGCACCGATGTCGCTCTTCTGAGGATCAAGCCGTCGCGCAAGCTCCCCGTGGCCGTTCTCGGGGATTCCTCGCGAATCAAGGTCGGGGAGTGGGCGATCGCGGTGGGGAACCCGTTCGGGCTCGAGAGCACCGTGACCCTCGGGGTAATCAGCGCCACCGGGCGCGTGGACCTGCCGGGGACCGACCCGACCGGCGACCTGATCCAGACCGACGCGTCGATCAACCCCGGGAATTCCGGCGGACCGCTTCTCAACACCCGGGGCGAAGTGGTGGGGATCAACACCGCGATGATGAGCGGGGGCCAGGGGATCGGGTTCGCGATCCCCATCAACACCGTTCTGGAGATCGAACGGGAACTGGCGAGGACCGGGACGATCCGGCGCGGCTGGCTCGGCGTCGGCCTTCAGCTCCTGACCCCCGAACTGGCGGAATCGTTCGGCGTCAAGGGCGAGAAAGGGGTGTTGATCAATCGTGTCTTTCCCGAAAGTCCGGCGGCGTCTGCGGGTCTCCGCGGGGGGGACATCGTGATCGCCTTCGGAGGGATGCGGGTGGCCGGGGTCAAGGAATTCCAGAAGGCGGTGGCGGGCATCTCCCCGGGCTCCCTGGCTGTCCTGGAGATCCTGCGCGGGGGGAAGCGGATGACGCTCTCTGTGACGTTGGCCGAACGGGAGCCTCCTGCCCCCCCGGCCGTTCCCCGGAAACCCCCGATGGACACATGGGGACTTTCCGTCAAGGCCCTTTCGAAAGGGACGGCGCGCGCCCTGGGCATCCCCGGCGGGGTGGAGGTCCGGGAGGTGGACCCGTCGGGCGTGGCCGGTGCGGGAGGAGTTCGCGAGGGGGACATCCTCCTCCGGATCAACAGGGAGCGGGTGACGGGCCGGGATTCCTACCGGAGATTGCTGGGGAGGCTGCCGCGAGGGCAGATGGTGTCCCTGCTGATCGACAGGGACGGGGGACAGGTGTATCTGGCGTTTCGCCACCGATAGGGGAGAAGAGGAAAAAACCCGCCAAGGAGGGA